>JBIPOX010000140.1:0-4780 GCA_044378785.1 Novosphingobium sp. | reverse complement strand
AGAGCTATGACCGCGCGGTTCATAGCCCGAGCTGGACGATGCAGATCCCCTCGGTGATCGCGCTGCGCCAATATGTCAGGCCGTCCGAATTTCCGGCTTTCACCCGCTTCAACGTGTTCCTGCGCGACCGGTTCAGCTGCCAGTACTGCGGCTCGCCGCGGCACTTGACCTTTGATCACGTGATCCCCCGCCGGCTGGGCGGCAGGACGAGCTGGGAAAACATTCTCACTGCCTGCGCGCCGTGCAACATGAAGAAGGGTGGCCGCACCCCTGAGCAAGCGCGGATGCCGCCGATCGTGCGGCCGATCCGGCCGACCAACTGGCAATTGCAGGAGCGCGGGCGCGCTTTTCCGCCCAATTACCTGCACGAGACCTGGCGCGACTGGCTCTATTGGGATGTCGAGCTGGAGGCATGATCGCGCTCGCCTGAGCTGCATCGGCCAGTGCAAGGCTTTACCCGATATTAACCGAACCAACGTAGCTTTGCCTCCAAGGACCAATTCCGGGGGCTTTTGTGATGCGTCTTCTTGTCTTGCTTGCCAGCACTTCCCTGCTTGCCGCATGTAGCGGCGGCGGCGCGCAGAGCGTTTCGAGCACGCCTCCGCCGGTTTCCGGCGGCGGAAGCACGGGCGGCGGAACCACCGGCGGCACGGCGAACACCACGCATACCTTTGCCAATCCCAAGGAAGCCAAGACTTACAAGGGCGTTGGCGGCCAGCACGTCTTCGAATACCTGACCGACGATCGTCCGCTGGTGGGCCAGCAGGCACAGGAATATGCCGGCGGCTCGACCACTCCGCGCAGTTCGACGATCACGATCGCCTACGATCCGGCCGATGCGGTCTACTCGCTGACGGTTACCGATGGACTGACCGGCGCAGCCAACAACACCCGCTTTCAGGACCCGGCGAGCCGCACCGACTTTGGCGGCACGCTCGAGCCGCAGTGGGGCACGCCGCAGCTTGCCAACCGGAACGTTCGCTATCTCCAGGCTGGCGATGGCAATCCGCGCTCGCCCTATCGTTCGAGCGGCACCGGCATTGTCAATCCCGGAGACAACGACACGCCGCCAAGCGGCGCGGCGGGCAGCTCCTACCAGGCTTCGACCCTGTTTCTGCTCCAGCCCGGCACCGAGACCCAGTATGTGACCTATGCCGGTTACCTGCGCAATGACATCTCCTGGAAAGAGGTCGTCCTGCCTGGCACCGACAGGATCGTCGACCAGACCCTCTGGCATCTTGAGCGCGGCGCCTTTGCCTTTGGCCAGAACACGCCCAATGATGCCGTGCCGACCACTGGCAGCGGCAACTTCACTGGCTCGATGCTGGCGACAATGGTGTTCAACCCGACACTGGATGGCCAGGACGTCTCCGGTTTCAACGATCTTCCGACCTACTTCCAGTGGATCGAGGGCACAGCTAGCCTCGCCGTCAACTTCGCGGCAAGTTCGTTCAACCTGTCGCTGAACGGCAACGTGCTGGCGCCGCAAATCGATCAGTTCAGCCCGATCATGGAAAGTGTCGTTCCCGCTCGCACGACCTTCGCCGCCACTGGCAAGGGCGATATCAACATGGTCAACTTCGGCGGCTTCAAGGGCTTTATCGAGAGCGCCCGCTTCTCGAACCCGCAAGGCGCCCGCTCGGTCGCGATCGAAGGCTCGACCGTGGACGGCACGTTCTACGGCCCTGGTGCCCAGGAAGCCGGCGGCGGCTTCCGCATCGTCGGCGGCAACCCCGACGAGCGTATCGACATCCTGGGCGCTTTCGTCGGCAAGCGCTGATGCCTGACACTTCCAGGCATGGCCTCGCCACCGCCACGGCGGTGGCGGCGATGCTGATCGCCGGCACGGCGCAGGCCGAGGAGGCCGCTCCGGCGCCCTCCGGGCAGATCGCCCAACCGGTCTGCGCTGCTGGCAGTTGCACCTATAGTCTGACGTCGGCCCAGTTGCTTGGCCTTGCCGAACAGCTGGTGCGCGATGGCAAATATGCCGAGGCACGCCCTCTGGTCGCCGCGCTCAAGGTTGCGCCTGGCATGACCGTCCCGCACGATTTCCTCGAAGGCATGATCGCGCTGGGCACCGGCGATGCAGCGACCGCGACCGAGCGGTTTCGCGCCATCCTGAAGAATCATCCCGATCAGACCCGGGTGCGGCTCGAGCTTGCCAAGGCGCTGATGATGCAAGGCAATCTCTCGGCGGCGGACTACCATCTGAGGCTTTCGCTGGGAGACGAGGGCGTGCCCGAGGACATTGCCCGGATGATCGGCAATGCGCGCAGCGTGATCCGCTCGAAGCGCAAGTTCCGCTTCGGCTTCGATTTCGGCTTCGCGCCCGATAGCAATATCAATTCGGCGACTGCCGCCGAAAGCGTCGACATCAATTTCGGCCCGAACCGGGTGCCGATCTCCCTGGACGATAACGCTCGCGCCCGCTCGGGCATGGGCGCGACCGCGAGCTTCTATGCCGGGATGCGCCTGCCTGCGGGCGGCGCGGTCTCGATCGTCTCGGACTTCGATGTCGACAGCGTCACCTATGAGGATGCCGACTATTCCGACTATTCGGTGCAGGTCGCCGCAGGGCCGGAAGTGGCGCTGTCCGACCGGACCGACCTGCGCGTGCAGGCGGTTGGCCTCTACCGCTGGTATGGCGGCGAAGTTGCGGCTCGCCAGTATGGCGGCAAGGTCACCTTCCAGCACGAGTTCGAAGGCAGCCGACGCCTGGCCTTGCAGCTTGACGGGCGGCGCAGCGAATCCGAACTGAACCGCGGCTATACCGGCTGGCAAGTCGGCGCAAACGCGACCTTCGAGCAGGTGGTGGGGCGATCGGCGATTGTCTCGATCTCGGCGCTGGCTCGCCGCGACGCGATGGAATCGGATTTCTATTCGAGCAGGACGCTTGGCCTCAACGCCGGGATTGGCGGGGAATTGCCCTGGGGCATCAACGCAGGCCTTTCGGGCGGGGTGACCTGGTCGAAATACGATGACCCGCAGCTCCTGTTCTCGACGCAGGAGCGCAAGGACTGGCGCTATCAGGCGCGCGCCTATGCCGGCCTGAGGCAGATCCAGGTTGCCGGTTTTTCGCCCTCGGTCGAATACCAGTTCATCAAGGTCGATTCGAACTACGACCTCTACAAGAGTGACCGGCACCGCTTCCAGTTCAAGCTGGCGCGCTATTTCTGATCGTGACTTGACCGGGTTTCGACCCTAGAGATCGCGGACCATGACCAGGCAGTATTTCGGCACCGATGGCATTCGCGGGCGCACCAATGCAGGGGCGATGACCGCCGATATCGCCATGCGGGTGGGCCAGGCTGCAGGCACGCGCTTCCTGCGCGGCGCGCACAAGCACCGGGTAGTGATCGGCAAGGACACGCGGCTTTCGGGCTATATGCTCGAGAATGCGATGGTCGCAGGCTTCACCAGCGTCGGCATGGACGTGGTCCTGCTCGGCCCGATGCCGACCCCTGCCGTGGCGCTGCTCACTCGCGAGCTGCGCGCCGATGTCGGGGTGATGATCTCGGCCAGCCACAATCCTTACGAGGACAATGGGATAAAGCTGTTTGGCCCTGATGGCTTCAAGCTGTCCGACGAGGACGAGCTGGCGATCGAGGCGATGATCGCCACTGCCCAGCCGCTTGCCGCGTCGGCCGACATCGGCCGGGCGCGCCGGATCGAGGATGCGCGAGGGCGCTACATCCACGCGGTCAAGGGTTCGCTACCCCAGCAGGTGCGGCTCGACGGGCTCAAGATCGCGGTCGATTGCGCCAATGGCGCGGCCTATCAGGTCGCCCCTTCCGCGTTCTGGGAACTGGGCGCCGAAGTGGTCGCGGTCGGGGTCGAGCCAAACGGCAAGAACATCAACGACCAGTGCGGATCGACCCATCCCGAACGCGTCGCGCAAAAGGTGATCGAGGCAGGGGCCGACATCGGCATTGCCCTTGATGGCGATGCCGACCGGCTGATCGTCGTCGACGAGAAGGGCCAGACGGTCGATGGCGACCAGCTCATGGCGCTGATCGGCAGCCAGCTGGCCGAGCGCGGCGAGCTCAAGGGCGGCGGCGTGGTCGCTACGGTCATGTCGAACCTGGGGCTCGAGCGCTATCTCGGCGGGCTCGGGCTCGGGCTGGTGCGCGCCAAGGTCGGCGATCGCTATGTGCTCGAGGCGATGAAGGCGGGCGGTTACAATCTGGGCGGCGAACAGTCGGGCCACATGATCCTGCTCGATCACGCGACCACTGGCGACGGCACGATCGCCGCCTTGCAGGTGCTGGCCGCGCTGGTGCAATCGGGCAAGCGCGCGAGCGAACTGCTCCACCTGTTCGATCCAGTGCCGCAATTGCTCAAGAACGTGCGGTTTTCCGGCGGCCATAAGAATGCTGGAGGGCCGCTGGAACATGCCGATGTTATCAGGGTCATTGCCGAGGCCGAAGCGCAGCTTGCCGGGCGCGGGCGGCTGGTGATCCGGCCCTCGGGCACCGAGCCAGTGATCCGGGTCATGGCCGAAGGCGACGACGCGGGCGAAGTGACGGCGGTGGTCGATGCGATCTGTGCGGCCGTGGCGCAGGCTGCCGATGCTTGAGATGCGGCCCGATTGCGAGCGGTGCGGCGTCGACCTGCCTGCCGAGCAACCCGGCGCTTTCATCTGCAGCTTCGAATGCACCTTTTGCACGCAGTGCGCCGACGTGCTGGACGAGCGCTGCCCCAATTGCGGCGGCGAACTGCTCGATCGACCGACCCGGGCCAGGGCGTTGCTTGCTGAGCATCCGCCCTCGAGCGAGCGGAA
>JBIPOX010000066.1:0-6314 GCA_044378785.1 Novosphingobium sp. | reverse complement strand
TTACGTTTTCGCTGCTACCTTCATCGTCGGTTTTGGCAACGCGGTGAACCTGACCGACGGGCTCGACGGGCTTGCGACCATGCCGGTGGTGATCGCGGCGGGGGCTTTCGCGCTGATCGCCTATCTCGCCGGTCGCCCCGATTTCGCCGCCTATCTCGGCATTCCCTATGTGCCGCGCGCCGGCGAACTGGCGATCTTCTGCACTGCGATCATGGGGGCGGGGCTTGCCTTCCTGTGGTTCAACGCCCCGCCAGCGGCGGTGTTCATGGGCGATACCGGCAGTCTCGCGCTGGGCGGCGCACTTGGCGCGATCGCAGTAGCGGCGCACCACGAGATCGTGTTGCTGATCGTTGGCGGCCTGTTCGTGCTGGAGACCGCGTCGGTGATGATCCAGGTGTTCTGGTTCAAGCGCACCGGCAAACGCGTGTTCCGCATGGCACCCATCCACCACCATTTCGAGCAGCTCGGCTGGCCCGAATCGACGGTCGTCGTGCGGTTCTGGATCATTTCCATCGTCCTGGCGGTGATCGGCCTTTCGACGCTGAAGCTGCGCTAGCGGGGCGCGCATGATCACTAGCCCGGCCTTTGCGGGAAAGCGCTATGCGGTTCTGGGCCTGGCCCGCTCCGGGCTTTCGGCCGTGGAGACCCTGCTGGCGAGCGGCGCCGAGGTCATGGCATGGGACAACCGGGCCGAACCGCGCGAAGCAGTCGAGGGACGGGTCGAGATCGCCGACCCGGTCGCTGCCGATCTCACCGGTTATGAGGCAGTCGTGGTCTCGCCGGGCGTGCCGCTCAACACCCACCCGATCGCCGAGGCGGCGGCGCGCGCCGGAGTGCCGGTGATCGGCGATATCGAGCTGTTCGCTCGCGCCCGTGCAAGCCTGCCCGCCCACCGCGTCGTCGGGATTACTGGCACCAATGGCAAGTCGACCACTACCTCGCTGGTCACTCACCTGTTGCGCAGTGCCGCCTTGCCGGTGATGATGGGCGGCAATATCGGCGTGCCGATCCTCTCGCAGAACCCTTTGCCGCCCGGCGGCGTCTATGTGCTTGAGCTGTCGAGTTTCCAGATCGACCTCACCACCAGCCTCGATTGCGAGGTTGCCGCGCTGCTCAATATCACTCCCGACCATCTCGACCGCTACGACGGCTTCGAAAGCTATGTCGCGGCCAAGGCGCGTCTGTTCGACATGCTCGGCGCGGGCCATGTCGCGGTGTTCGGCGCAAGCGACGAGGAGACCGCGCGCATCGCCTGGCGCACGGGCCAGCGCTCCGAGCTCAAGCAGAGCGTGGTCGCCGATGGCAGCGAGGTTGCGCACCTGCAAGCGCTCTGGCCGACCCTGCAAGGCCCGCACAATCTTCAGAACGCAGCAGTTGCGGTAGCTATCGCGCGCGCGCTTGGCCTTGCGCCGATGCAGTGGGAGCGCGCGCTGCCCACCTTTCGCGGCCTGCCGCACCGCATGGAGCGCGTCGCCGAGGCCGACGGCGTGCTCTACATCAACGACAGCAAGGCGACCAATCCGGCTTCGGCCGCACCGGCGCTTGCCGCTTTTCCCCCCGACCCGCGCCCGCGCATCCACTGGATCCTGGGCGGCTTGCCCAAGGGCGACAACTTAGACGAGTGCAAGCCATATTTCGGCAACATTGCGGCGGCCTATACCATTGGTGACGCCGGGCCGCTGTTTGCAGACATTCTCGCGCCTCACACCCGCGCCAATCGCAGCGAGATGCTGGCTGGCGCAGTGCGCGAGGCGATGGCTGCGGCCCGGCCCGGCGATGTCGTCATGCTGTCTCCGGCCTGCGCCAGTTTCGACCAGTTCCGCGATTTCGAGGCACGCGGCGACCAGTTCCGCCAGATTGTGGAAGCTTTGCTCGAAGCGAAAGACAGCGAAGGAGGGGCTGACTGATGGCATCGAACGGCCCTGCTGCCCCCGAATTTGCCAACGCCGCTGCCGCTGCGCCCGGCCAGGCGGTCGAGCGCTATCGGCGCAATCGCCGCACCGAGCTGGCGATCTGGTGGCGCGAGATCGACCGGCCGCTGGTCTTGCTGGTGCTGACGCTGATGGCGATTGGCCTTGCGGCCGTGGCGGCTGCCTCTCCGGCAAGCGCGCGCCGCCTGTCGAGCGCGACCGAGCAATTGTCCGACCTGCATTTCTTCCTGCTCGACATCCGCTGGCAAATCCTCGGCATTGCCGTGATGTTCGCCGCATCGCAGCTGGCCAAGGGCACCGCGCGGCGGGTCGGGATCGTGATTACGGCTGTCGCGATCGCGATGCTGCTGCTGGTGCCGGTGATCGGCACCGAAGTGAACGGGGCGCGGCGCTGGCTCAGGCTTGGCATTTCGATCCAGCCGGTCGAATTGCTCAAGGCAGGCTTTCCGATCGCGCTCGCCTGGATCCTGTCATGGCGCGCCCGCGATCCCAAGTTACCGGTGATCGAGCTGAGCGTGATACTGTTGGGGCTGGTCGGCATGCTGCTGATGCTCCAGCCCGATTTCGGCTCGACCATCCTGTTCGGCGGCAACTTGTTCGTGCTGATCCTGCTAAGCGGCATTTCGTTCAGGAAAGTCGCGCTGATCGGCGGGCTGGGCGCTTTTGGCCTGGCCGCGACCTATCTGCTCTACGACAACGCCCGCAACCGCATCGATGCCTTTCTTGGCGGCGGCACTGCCTTCGACCAGGTCGATCTTGCCCAGCGCACCCTGCTCAACGGCGGCTGGACCGGGACCGGGTTCTGGCTCGGCAATCGCAAGTTCGCACTGCCAGAGGCGCATACCGACTATGTGTTCTCGGTGATCGGCGAGGAGTTCGGCCTGCTTGCCTGCGCGGTGGTGGTGCTGATCTATTTCGCGATCGTGCTGCGCGGCCTGTTCCGGCTGCTCGATGAGGAAGACCTGTTCACCGTGCTGGCGGGCGCGGGGCTGCTGTGCCAGCTGGGCGGGCAGGCCTTCATCAATATCCTCGTCAATCTCCAGATGTTCCCCTCAAAGGGCATGACCCTGCCTTTCGTCAGCTATGGCGGCTCTTCGACTATCGCCCAGTGCCTGTGCATCGGCTTGCTGCTGGCGATCACTCGCAGGAACCCCTATCTTGCCAGCCCGGGCCTGCCCTTCCCGGGTAAGGGAGCCAGATAATGACGCTGGTCAGCCGCCATTACGTGCTCGCCGCCGGAGGCACCGGCGGGCACCTGATCCCAGCCTTTGCGCTCGCCACCGAGCTTGAGCGGCGCGGCCATCATGTCGCGCTGATCACTGACGAGCGCGGTGCGGCGATTCCAGGCAAGCCTTCGGGCCTGACCGCGCATGTCCTGCCCGCCGGGCGGTTGCAGGGCCGCAATCCGCTGAGCTGGGTGAGCGGCCTGCGCGCGATCTGGCAGGGCCGGGCAATGGCGCTGCGCCTGTTCGAGAGCTTCGAGCCAAGCGCCGTGGTGGGCTTTGGCGGCTATCCGGCGCTGCCCGCGATGATGGCGGCCCGTTCGGCGGGAGTGCCGAGCGTGATCCACGAGCAGAACGCGGTGCTGGGCCGGGTCAACCGGCTGCTGGAGGGCAGGGTCGATGCGATCGCTACCGCTTGCCGACAGGTTGACCGGCTCGATGCCAGGCACGCAGGCAAAGTGACGCTGGTCGGCAATCCGGTGCGCAACGAAGTGCTGGCGCTGCGCGATCGCCCGTTCCCGCCATTCAACGATGACAGCCCGCTGCGCATTCTGGTTACCGGCGGCAGCCAGGGCGCGCGGGTCCTGTCCGAAGTCGTGCCCGATGGCCTCGCCATGCTGCCACTGGCGTTGCGCTCGCGCTTGCAGGTAACGCAGCAGTGCCGCCCCGAGGATATTGAGGCAGTGCGCAAGCGCTATGCCGATCACGAGATACCTGCCGAGCTGGGCACCTATTTCGAGGACATGGCTTCGCGGCTCGCCGACACCCACCTGTTCATCGGCCGCGCCGGTGCCTCGACCATTGCCGAGCTCACTGCTGTCGGTCGCCCGGCGATCCTGATCCCGCTGCCGATCGCGACCGACGATCATCAGGCCGCCAACACCCGCGAGATCGTCGCGGCGGGTGGCGCGCGCTCGATCAGGCAGGAGCGCTTCACTGCCGCCGAACTGGCCAAGCAGATCCAGGCCATGGCGCAGCATCCCGAGACCTTGGGCAATGCCGCGCATGCGGCTTGGAACTGCGGCTATCCCAATGCTGCCTCGGACCTTGCCGACCTGGTCGAGGGTTTTGGCGGCGCGCCCTTGATGGACGTGATCCGCATGGCCGATGCCAAGGCCCGCGCCACCGGTTCGGAAGCGCTTGCCAGGGATCGCGCGCCATGAAAGCTGTTGGCACCGACATCGGCACGATCCACTTCGTCGGCATCGGCGGCATCGGCATGTCGGGCATAGCCGAGGTCATGCACAACCTGGGCTATTCGGTGCAGGGCTCCGACATTGCCGACAGCTATGTTGTCGAAGGGCTCAGGAAGCGCGGCATCAAGGTGATGATCGGCCATGCCGCCGAGAATCTTGGCGATGCCGTGGTGGTGGTGACCTCCACTGCGGTCAGCCGCAAGACCAATCCCGAGGTCGAGACCGCCTACGAGCGCCGCATCCCGGTGGTGCGCCGCGCGGAAATGCTTGCCGAGTTGATGCGTCTGAAGAACACGGTGGCGGTAGCCGGCACCCACGGCAAGACGACGACCACCTCGATGATCGCCAAGATGCTCGATACCGGCGGGATCGACCCCACCGTGATCAATGGCGGCATCATCAACCAGTATGGCTCGAATGCGCGGGTCGGCTCCGGCGACTGGATGGTGGTCGAGGCCGACGAGAGCGATGGCTCATTCCTGCGGCTCGACGGGACCATCGCGGTCGTCACCAATATCGATCCCGAACACCTCGATCACTATGGCAATTTCGAACTGGCCAAGGTGGCCTATGTCGAATTCATCGAGAACGTGCCGTTCTATGGCGTTGCCATCCTGTGCCTCGATCACCCCGAAGTGCAGGCGATCATTCCTCGCATCCGCGACCGCCGGATTACCACTTACGGTTTTTCCGGCCAGGCCGATATCCGTGCCGATAATGTGACTCCGGTGCCTGGCGGCAACCGCTTCGACGTTACCGTGCGCGCGCGCGACGGCTCGACCCGGACCATCGAGGGCGTCGAGATGCCGATGCCGGGCCGTCACAATGTCCAGAATGCGCTCGCAGCGATCGCGGTCGGGCTCGAAATGGGGATGAGCGACGATCAGGTTGCACGCGGCTTCGATGGCTTCGGTGGGGTCAAGCGGCGCTTCACCAAGGTCGGCGAAGTCGACGGCGTGACGGTGATCGACGATTATGGCCATCATCCCGTTGAGATCCGCGCCGTGCTGTCTGCTGCAAGAGAAGGCGTCCAGGGTCGAGTAATCGCGGTCTGCCAGCCGCATCGCTATTCGCGGCTTGGCAATCTGATGGAAGATTTCGCCTCGGCCTTCAACGATGCCGATCTGGTCTTTGTAACACCGGTCTATGCCGCTGGCGAAACGCCGGTTGCCGGGGTCAGCGCCGAGGCATTGGTCGAAGGTCTCAAGGCGCGCGGCCACCGTGCGGCCCAGACGATCGCCGGGCCTGATGCGCTCGCCGACACGCTCGCGCCGGTTGTTGTTGAGGGCGACCTGATCGTGTGCCTTGGCGCAGGCGACATCACCAAGTGGGCAGCGGGCCTCGCCGAGGCGATCGCGGCGAGGAGGGGCACGTGACCGCGTCCCCGTCCAACCCGGTTCGTCCTGAGCCTGTCGAAGGTCAGTTGTTTTCTTCGCACGATGCTCAAGGTGACGAACGGCACTTCGACAAGCTCAGTGCAAGCGGGGTGAGGGGGCGATTGACCGAAAACGCCCCGCTTGCTCCCCTGGTCTGGTTTAAGGCAGGCGGCGCAGCGCAATGGCTGTTCGAGCCCAAGGACGTGGCCGACCTGCAAGCCTTCCTGCACGATCTCGATCCTGCGGTGCCGGTCATGGCGCTGGGGCTGGGCTCCAACCTGATCGTGCGCGATGGCGGCGTGCCGGGCGTGGTGGTGCGTCTGGGCAAGGCGTTCGCCTGGGTCGATACCGTCGGCAAGGGCGCGTTCGGGATCGATCATGTGCTTGATTGCGGTGGCGGCGCATCGGGCATCCTAGTCTCTTCGACTGCGCGCGATCACGGCATTGCCGGCCTTGAATTCCTGCGTTCGATCCCTGGAACGGTTGGCGGCTTCGTGCGGATGAACGGCGGCGCCTATGGCAGCGAGGTCGAGGACATCATGGAGGACTGCGACGTGCTGCTGCGTTCGGGCGAGCTGGTCTCCTTGC
>JBIPOX010000020.1:0-9744 GCA_044378785.1 Novosphingobium sp. | reverse complement strand
GAGCAAGCGATCGTCGTTGCTGCACGGTTTCGCGGCAGTCCGGGCAATCCCGACGACATCCAGGCCGAAATGGACCGCATCTCGGCCAGCCGCGAAGCCTCGCAGCCGCTGCGATCAAGGACTGGCGGCAGCACTTTCAAGAACCCCGAGGGACGCAAGGCGTGGGAACTGGTCGACCAGGCCGGGTGCCGGGGCCTGACCCTGGGCGGCGCGCAAGTCAGTGAGAAGCATACCAATTTCCTGCTCAATACCGGTGCGGCGACCAGCGCCGAGATCGAGGCGCTGGGCGAGGAAGTGCGGCGGCGCGTCAAGGAGAATTCGGGCGTGGAGCTTGAGTGGGAGATTCAAAGGGTAGGAAGCAAATGACGATCCCCAAACTCCACGTCGCGGTGCTGATGGGAGGCTGGTCGAACGAGCGGCCGGTCTCGCTGATGAGCGGCGAGGGCGTCGCCAAGGCGCTCGAATCGCGCGGGCACACAGTCACCCGCATCGACATGGACCGCGATGTCGCAGTCAAGCTCGCGCAGGCGAAGCCCGATGTCGTGTTCAACGCGCTCCACGGTTGTCCGGGCGAGGACGGCACGGTGCAGGGCATGATGGACCTGATGGGCCTTGCCTATACCCATTCGGGCCTTGCCACCTCGGTGATCGCCATCGACAAGCTGCTGACCAAGCAGGCGCTGGTGCCGCATGGCATTCCGATGCCGGGCGGGCGGATTGTCGAAAGCAACGACCTGCATGAGCGCGATCCCTTGGCGCGGCCCTACGTGCTCAAGCCAGTCAACGAAGGCTCTTCGGTCGGCGTTGCCATCGTCACCGATGAGAGCAATTACGGCAATCCGATCCGGCGCGACGTCACTGGTCCGTGGCAGCAATTCGCCAGCCTGCTGGCCGAGCCGTTCATTCGCGGCAAGGAACTGACCACGGCGGTGCTGGGCGATCGGGCGCTGATGGTCACCGAGCTGCGGCCCAAGTCGGGCTTTTACGATTTCGATGCCAAATACACCGACGGCATGACCGAGCATGTCTGCCCGGCCGACCTGCCCGAAGACATCACTGAGGCCTGCAAGGACCTGGCGCTGCGCGCGCATCGCCTGCTCGGCTGCCGGGGCACCAGCCGGTCCGATTTTCGCTGGGACGACGAGCGCGGGATCGAGGGCCTGTTCCTGCTCGAGGTCAATACCCAGCCCGGCATGACCCCGCTCAGCCTGGTGCCGGAGCAGGCCCGGGCCTGCGGGATGAGCTTCGAGGATCTGGTCGAGGCGATTGTTGGCGAGGCACTGGCTGATGTCAGATCGAAAGGGAGCGGCGGGGCATGAGCCAGAAGATCACGCGCAAGGGCAGTACCGCGCGGCGTACTGCCGCCTCGCAAGGCAAGGCGCGCAAGGTGCGCCAGGCGAGGGCGCGCACCGGATCGGCGCTCGACGCAGTGATCGACTGGCTGCCGATCAGCGAGGCCGCGCTGCACCGCGTGTTCATGGCCGCGATCCTGGGCGGCGCTGTCGCGCTGGCATGGATTGCCGCTTCGATGGCCGGGCTGCCGACCCTCGCTAGCCAGCAGCTGGGCATGGTTGCCGCCGATGCCGGTTTCCAGGTGCGGCGGGTCGATGTGCGCGGGGTGGAAAACCTCAACGAGCTTAAAGTCTACGAGCGCGCGCTTGCCCAGCGCGATCAGGCCATGCCGCAAGTCGATATCGAGGCGCTGCGCGACCAGTTGCTCGAACTGTCGTGGGTCAAGGACGCGCGGGTCTCGCGCCAGCTGCCGGATACTCTGGTGATCGACATTGTCGAGCGCGAACCGCACGCGGTGTTGCGCAAGAATGACCGGCTGGTCCTGATCGACGAGACCGGCCACGAGCTCGAGCCGGTCTCGGCCGAGCGCGCGCGATGGCGGCTGATGGTCTCGGGCCAGGGCGCGGGACGGCAGGTTAAGGAGCTGTCGGCGCTGCTCGAGGCTGCCCCGGCACTCAAGCCGCAAGTGCGCGAGGCGCAATGGGTCGGCAACCGCCGCTGGAATCTGACCTTCAAGACCGACCAGGTGCTGGCTCTGCCCGAAGGCAGCAAGGACGCTGCTGCCGCGCTGGTCTCTTTCGCCCGGCTTGATGGCACCAATCGCCTGATCGGCGGCAAGGTAGTCGCATTCGACATGCGCGCTGGTGACCGCATCTACCTTCGCGTTCCTGGTCGCGACCCACAGAGTGCGGCGATCAATTCGGCCAGCGTGGCAAAGCAGCAGGAGGCCCAGTAATGGCAAGCGCACGCATCACCCGCGTGTTCGGCGCGGTCAATCTCGGCTCGTTCCGCATTTCGGCGATTGTTGCCGGGCTGACCGAGACCGGTGAGCTGATGGTGCTCGGCTCGGCGCACCGCGCCAGCCAGGGCATCCGGCGCGGCTATGTCACCGACATGCGCGAAGCGACCCACGCCATCCGCGATGCGGTCGAAAAGGCCGAACGCATGGCCAACCATTCGATCTCGCGGGTGTGGATCGGCTGTTCCGGCGCAGGTCTGGCAAGCAAGATCGCCAAGGTTGAGATCGACATCGGCGGGCGGCGGATCGAGCAGGAGGACATCGACCAGTTGCTGGTCTCGGCGCGCGAGGCGATCCAGCCCGACGGGCGCGCGGTACTCCATGCCCAGCCGGCGCAGTATACGCTCGACGGCGCGCATGGCGTTGCCGATCCGGTTGGCCTGCATGCCGAGCGGCTGGCGGTCGATATCCACGTCATGCTCGCCGACGGCGCACCGATCCGCAACCTGACCGAGGCGGTGCAGAACGCACACCTTGAAGTCGAGGGGGTGATCGGATCGCCGCTCGCGGCAGGGCTCGCCTGCCTGTCACAGGAAGAGCGCGACCTTGGTGTCGCCCTGGTCGAGTTCGGTGCCGATGTGACCAATGTCGCGGTCCATGCCGACGGCATGATTGTGGGCATGGCCTCGATCCCGACCGGATCGGGTGCGATCACCGACGCTATCGCCTCGACGTTCGGAATCCGCCGCTCGCAGGCCGAGAGACTGAAATGCATGAACGGCTCGGCCATTGCCAGCCCGACCGATCACCGCGAGATGATCCCGGTCGATGCACCAGGCGAGGAAAAGTCGGGCGAGGTCGCGCGCCATGCCGACGACACCAACCGGATCCCGCGCGCTGAGCTGGTCGGGGTGATCACGGCACAACTCGGTCGCCTGATGGACGATGTCAACAAGGCGCTGAAAACCCTGAAGTTCGGTGAAAGGCGTGGCCAGCAAGTGGTGTTCACCGGGGCAGGTGCAGAACTTGTCGGTGTCGCCGATTTCGCGCAGTCAGCACTGGGCAGACCAGTGCGGATCGGTCGGATTCCACATCTGGCCGGTTTGCCGGACGCGCATGTCAAACCCGGCTTTTCGACGCTGGCTGGCCTTGTGCTCTATGCCGATGCCGATCCGATCGACATCCGCACCTATGGCGGCAAGTACCAGCCGGTAACCCGTTATGGACAAATGGGCGTCATGCTGCGGGTATGGCGCGCTTTCCGGGAGAATTTCTGAGTGCCTGAAGCGGCAAATCCGGGCCTGCCAATAGGCGAAAACACCGAGCTTGGCGCTGTGGACAACGCCCGGCAGCGCTTTGCTTCACGTCCTTCATGCGTGCAATCATGACCAACCGGGGTCTGCCTTGCGCGCAATACCTGACAGGAGACTGAAATGAGCATCAATCTTGGCCCTTCGTCGATCGAGGAATTGCGCCCGCGCATCACGGTCATCGGTGTGGGCGGCGCGGGCGGCAACGCCATCGCCAACATGATCGAGGCGAAGATCGAAGGCGTCGATTTCGTCGTTGCAAACACCGACGCCCAGGCGCTCAACAATTCAGTTGCGGAACAGCGCATCCAGCTCGGCCCGGACATCACCCAGGGCCTCGGTGCAGGCTCGCGGCCCGAGGTCGGTCGTGCCGCTGCCGAGGAAACCCTCGCCGAGATCGACCGGATCCTCGAAGGTACCCATATGGTGTTCATCGCCGCTGGCATGGGGGGTGGCACCGGCACTGGCGCAGCCCCGATTATCGCCAAGGCGGCCCGCGACAAGGGCGTGCTCACGGTTGGAGTCGTCACTAAGCCGTTCCTGTTCGAGGGCACCCGCCGGATGCGCGCCGCCGACGCCGGGATCGAGGAATTGCAGCAGCATGTCGACACGTTGATCGTCATTCCCAACCAGAACCTGTTCCTGATCGCCAAGGCCGAAACCACTTTCAAGGAAGCCTTCCAGCTTGCCGACGAAGTGCTCCAGCAAGGCGTGCGCTCGATCACCGACCTGATGGTCATGCCCGGCCTGATCAACCTCGATTTCGCCGACGTGCGCTCGGTCATGGGCGAGATGGGCAAGGCGATGATGGGCACCGGCGAAGGCGAGGGCGAGAACCGCGCGCTCGCGGCAGCCGAAAAAGCGATCGCCAATCCGCTGCTCGATGGCGTTTCGATGCAGGGTGCCAAGGGCGTGATCATCTCGATCATCGGCGGCGAGGACATGAAGCTGCTCGAGGTTGACGAGGCAGCGAACCACATTCGCGAGCTGGTCGATCCCGACGCCAACATCATTTGGGGCTCGGCATTCAATCCCGGTCTCAACGGCAAGATCCGTGTCTCGGTGGTTGCGACCGGTATCGAGCAATCGTCCCAACAGGCCGAGGTAGCCTCGCGCCCGCTCAGTCTGACGCGTTCGCGCGGGCCTGTACTGCCGATGGCCAGTGCGCCGGCTTCGAACGACGAGGCTCCGCCGCAAGCCGCCGCCGCGCCGCCGCCGCTGGTCTTCGATCGCGATGAAGCACCAGCGGCTCAAGCCGAGCCCGAACCGATGCAAGACGATCGCAGCGAAGACGAGGCGGAGCCGTTCGATCTCGAGGACGGGCAGATTGTCGACGAGTTCGATGATGGCGAAGCGCTTGGTGGTCCCGAAGTCACGCCAGGTCCGCAAGCCGATGACGGCCGCGAAAGCGCCTATGCCAGCCTCACCGGGCTAGTGCGTACACAGCGCGAGGCACCGCTCGAGTTGGACGAGGCCGAAGCCGAAGCGGCGCCTCCGGCAGCCCAGCAGGACGAGCTGTTGCTCGATGCCGACCGCCGCGCCTCGGAGGATGGCGATGGGTCGAGCGGAACGCAGGCCGGGTCCGATAGCGAAGATGAAGACGACGCGCAGCGTCTCCCCTCGACGGGAGGCAGTGGTGCGGGCGATCGGGCTGCTGCGGCGACTGGCTCCACCCTGTTCGAGCGCATGGCCAACCTGTCGCGTACCAAGCCGACCAGCGAGGAAGAGGAAGAAACACCCTCCTCGATCAGCATCCCGCGCTTTTTGGGACGCCAGAACAACCAGTAAGCGCAAACCCGGCGCGGACCGTCGCGTTTCGCGTGCGTTCAGTTTGTCTTGGCCATGATGGGGAATCGATCAAGGCGTGGCGATCTCGTCTCGGCTTGCCGGTTCCTCCCCAAACCTGAAGTTGCGCAACGTGCTCCGATTTCGTCCCTTGCCGCCGCCAGTTCCGTTTCGATCCCGGGCCGTGATGCGCAAGGCGCTTTGCCTTGCAGGCCTGCTGGCGAGCTGCGCAGTCACGCTTCCGGCCTCGGCGCAAACAGTCCAAACAGCGCAAACGCCGCCAGCGTCAGGTTCCACGCAATCGGTGCCGGTGCCGAGCCGCGAAGCCCTGCAGCTCAATGCGGCGCTGTCCCGGCTTAGCCGCGAGCCGCGTAACGTCGAGGCGTTGGCCGACGCCGGAGTCGCGGCAACCCAGTTGGGCGATTACGAAGCGGCAGAGGGCTTTTTCATGAGCGGACGGACGCTTGCGCCGAACAATCCGCGGCTGCTGACCGGGCTTGCCGGCACGCTGGTGCGCCAGGGCAATGCGACGGCGGCCATCCCGCTGTTCGAGCAGGCGCTGGCGTCAGGCGCCAGCCCGGCAGCGATTGCCTCCGATCGGGGACTCGCGCATGACCTGATTGGCGACCCCATCGGGGCGCAACGGTTTTACGCGGCTGCGTTGGCTGCCAGTCCCGGCAATGCCGAAATCCTGCAGCGGCTCGCTATCAGCCAGGCGATATCGGGCGACAGCGCCGGAATGGAAAAGACGCTGTTGCCGCTGCTCAAGCAGCAGGACAAGTCGGCCTGGCGCACGCGCGCTTTCGGCCTTGCGATGCTGGGCGAGACCAAGGAATCGATCCGGATCGTCAAGACCCTGCTGCCTAGCAGCCTTGCCGACGGGATTACGCCCTACCTGCAATATATGCCGCGCCTGACTGCCGCGCAAAAGGCAGCTGCGGCCAACCTTGGCATCTTCCCGCGCGCTTCCGAGATCGGCACCGATCCGACCCGCCTGGCTGCGCTGACTCCGGGTGGCACGCTGACCCCGGCAGGCAAGCCGCTTGGGCGCGACGGCACTGCTCCGGGCGATCAATCGCGGGCCTCTCGCGAAAAACAGCGCGAGGCCGAAGCCGACGCGCGCCGCGCCGCCAAGGAATCCGAACGCATCGCCCGGCGCGAGGCGCGGTTGGCGCAGCAGGCAGCTAGAGCGCCGCGCGCCGCTCCGCCCGAACCCAGGCCGACCCGCGAGAGCGGAGCACCGCGCGAACCCGAGTTTTCGGTGCCAGCCACGCAGCCTGTGCCAAGGGTGGCCGCGATCATGGAGGGCCAAGGGCCGACACCCGCTGCACCGGCTCCCACTCCGGCTACCCCTCCGGCTCCGGCCCCTGTCGCTGCGCCGCCGCCGGCTGCTGCCGAGCCGTCATTCGGAGCGCTGTTCGCCGATCTTGGCAAGCCCTCGACCACAGCAGCGCCCGCCGCCGGTGCAGTCGATATTCGCAGGATCGAGCCGGCCCGGCCCAAGCCCAAACCGAAACCAAAGCCCGAACCCGAAGCAGCCAAGCCGCCGCCGCCCAGCCACCCCAGCCGGATCTGGGTGCAGCTGGGTATCGGCCAGAAGGTTCCGGCACTGACTGCCGACTGGCGTCGCCGCGAAAAGGCCAATCCGGCCGTGTTCAAGGGGCGAAAGCCGTTCTTCGCCCGGCTCAACCAGACCAATCGGTTGCTGACTGGGCCCTTCGCTTCGCAACGCGACGCTACCAAGTTCATCGCCGATCTGGAGAAGGCCGGGATTTCCGGACCCTATGTCTGGACCAGCCCGGCAGGCGAAGTGGTCGACGACCTGCCGCGCTAGGTGTGGAGCCGAAACCGGGCCGCCTCGCTTTTTTGCGCGCTTTTTCCACACCATGTAAACAGGCTTGTCAGGTTATGCGCAGGCATTGCGTGACCGGCAATTGCGCTGCGAGTCCGGTCCGGCGCATCCAGCATGGCACAAGGATCAGGATTTGCCCGAGTACATGAGACCCGCAGAAGACGATATTGGCCGCGATGAGGATGCCGCCCCGGTGGAAATGCTCGCCTCGCTGTTCGAGGCGCGCGGCTGGCCGTTCGAATATCTGGCCGACGACGAGATTTCCGCCGAGATCAAGGGGAGCTGGACCACCTACCAGTTCCAGGCGATCTGGCGCACCGAAGACCATGTCCTCCAGCTGCTGTGCCTGCCCGACGTGCGGGTGCCCGATACCAAGCGCGCGCAAATCCACGAAGCGCTTGCCCTGATCAACGAACAGCTCTGGCTCGGCCATTTCGACGTCTGGTCGAATGGCGGGGTGCTGCTGTTCCGCCATGGCCTGATGCTCGGCGATGATGGCCTGCTCGGTCCCGGCCAGGCGCAGTGCATTGTCGAGGCCGCGCTTGAGGAGTGCGACCGCTTCTATCCTGTCTTCCAGTTCATCCTGTGGGGAGACAAGACCCCGGCCGAGGCGCTGGCTGCTGCGCTGGTCGACGCGGCCGGAGAGGCCTGAGCCGATGCCAGGCAGTTGGCCCGGCTCGCTTCTGCCACCCTCGATGCTCATCGTCGGCTGCGGCAACATGGGCGGGGCGATGCTCGCCGGGTGGCTGGCGGGGGGCATCGAACCCAGCCGGTTCACCGTAGTCGATCCGGTGCTGGGCCAGGCGCCCGCAGGTGTCGAATTGCTGCGCGAGCTGCCCGAGGGACGCAGTTTCGAGGCCATGTTGCTGGGGATCAAGCCGCAACTGCTCGGCGAACTTGCCCCGTCGATGGCCGCTCTTGCTGGGCCAGGGACGCGCGTGCTGTCGATCCTCGCCGGGGTAGAGCTGGCTAGCCTGGCGCGCCTGTTTCCCGATGCGGCGGCACATGTGCGGATCATGCCCAACCTTGCTGCCGCAATCGGCAAGTCGCCGGTTGCGCTGGCCTCGCGCGGCCTCGACGATAGCGTACGAGCTGAATTGACGGCCCTGATGACGCCGCTTGGCATGCCGTTGTGGATTGGCGAGGACCTGTTCGATGCGGTCACTGCGCTGGTCGGCTCGGGCCCGGCCTTTGTCTACCGGTTTATCGATGCGCTGGCGGGTGCGGCTTCTCAGCTGGGCATGGACCCGGCGCAGGCGCAGGCGCTGGCGCTTGCCATGACCGAGGGTGCGGCGCTGCTCGCTGCTGCCTCGTCGCATGGCCCGGGCGAACTGGCCGACCGGGTGGCAAGTCCGGGCGGAACCACCCGCGCCGGGCTCGACGTGCTCGACCGGGATGGCGCGCTTGCCTGTCTGGTGGCCGATACCTTGCGCGCCGCGCGTGACCGCAGCGCCGAAATGGCGCGCGACACGACAGGGTAATCCGGCCGCAACGCGTTACACTTTGCGACATGTCATCTGCCGATACTTCTTGAATTTTTAAGAACCGATCGCAATATTGCTTGGCACGGAACCCTCGCATTTCCGCGAGAACCGCATAGGAGTTTGACATGGCGAGTTGGAATGACCCCCAGACCCCGCGCTCGGGCTTTGGAGCGTCAACCGGCCTTCCCGGCACGGCTGGCAGCCGCGCCGTCTACGATGCCGGCCTGCGCAAGCACATGCTCTCGATCTACAATTACATGGCCTCCGGCGTCCTGCTGACCGGCATTGTCGCGCTGCTGTTCGCCCGTTCGGGCATGGCTGCAGAAATCATGAGCGGCGGCCTGCTCAGGTGGGTGATCATCCTGTCGCCGCTGGCAATCGTGATGACGATGAGCTTTGGTGCCAATCGCTTCAGTGCGCCTGCCCTCCAGGCGATGTTCTGGGGCTTTGCGACGCTGATGGGCCTGTCGCTGTCGACGATCTTCCTCGTCTACACGGGCCAGTCGATCGCGACGACCTTCTTTGCGACGGCGGCTGCCTTCGCGGGCCTGAGCCTGTTTGGCTATACCACCAAGAAGGACCTGAGCGGCTTTGGAACCTTCCTGGTCATGGGTGTGGTCGGCATTCTGATCGCGATGGTGGTCAACATCTTCCTTGGCTCGACCATCCTGCAACTGGCGATCTCGATCCTCGGCGTGCTGATCTTCGCGGGCCTCACCGCCTACGATACCCAGCGCCTGAAGACTGAGTATAGCTATCTTGCCGGAACCGAGTTTGCTGGCAAGGCGATCATCCTTGGTGCGCTGACGCTTTACCTCGATTTCATCAACATGTTCCAGTTCCTGCTCGCCCTGATGGGCAATCGCGAGTAAGAACCCGGTTCGCTTTTTTCGGTACCCACGGTGCCCGGCGTGTCCCAGACGCGCCGGGCATTTCGTTTGGCGGCTCGCGAAATTAGCCCTTTAAAGGCTCAGGCCACTTCGCTAAGGCGGCCGCTCGCGCGGGCGGGACAGCCCATTCGCGTGGCCGGACTGGAACGGGGCCGTAGCTCAGATGGGAGAG
>JBIPOX010000293.1:0-2969 GCA_044378785.1 Novosphingobium sp. | reverse complement strand
GGCGCGGGCCATCCGGCCCGCTTAGCTTTCCTCGCATAAGCTCGGGCGCGCGTTCGCGCTTGCGGCGCGCTGATTGCGCGCCGAAGCCTCCATCGCCAAGGTAAACCATGACAAGACTCACCCCCAGCCGCGCGATCCCGCGTCAGGGCACAAGCGCCGTCGCCTTCATTGCCGAGCCGCCAGACGAGGACGATCCTCTGCTCTGCTTTGCGCCCTATATCCACAAGGCGCCGCGCCGCAATTCGATCACGCCTGAACGCCAGCGCCGGTTCATCGCCACGCTCGCTGCCACTGGCATCGTCAGCCAGGCCGCGCGAGCGATCGGCGCTTCATTCGAGGCGCTCTACAGGCGCAACGATTCAGGGCCTTAGAGCCAGGCTCAGCTGACCTCGTAGAACCGCGCCCTGGTGCCATCGACCTTGCGCACGCGGAACGAAGCCTTTCGGGTGGCAAGGTCGGCATTGAGCGCCTCGACCGGGGCAAGCGCCCTGCCCTCGCGCATGTCCGCCGAAGCCTCGGGGTGGCTAGCGACATAGCGGCGGGTGGCATCGAGCACTGCCTGCTCGCGCTCGCTGCCAAGCGTACCGGCATCGGTCTTGGCATAGAGCTCGTGCACCTTGCCGCTGCCGCGGATCTGGTGCGCGACCGGGCTCGGGCCGAACAGGACATAGGCGCCAAAGGCCGGGATCGCGATCCACACCACCACGAGCAGCGGGATCCAGAGGCTCTTCTTGAGTTTGTTCATGAACGCGCCCGTAGCGCGACTTGCGACATAAGGGAAGAAGAAACATGCACTGATTGCATGAAAAATGCGCCCAGAGGTGTCCCGGCGCGTTTACCCCTTGTTGAGGGAAGCCACCTATCCTTGGCTCAACCTTTAAAAAAACCGGCTCGGGAGCTGGACAATGGACATCAATCGATCTTTCCGACGCTCGGAAATCAAGCTGCGCTGTCCGTGCCGCACGCTCGACGGCGTGCCGCTGGAACTGGAGCTGCTCGACCTGTCGGAGCGTGGCTGCCGGGCCCACCCGATCGGCATTGTCCTGCATTTCGGCCAGGCGCTGCGGCTGTTTCCCGAAGGCTGCGATGCGTTCACTGCAACGGTGCGGCGCAGCGATGGCGAAGTGATCGGCATCGAATTCGACCGCGAACTGCCCAATCCGATCTTCGAACGCATGCGCTGCTATGCGCCCGAGCCCGAGGAAATGCCCGAGAAGGCCTATCGCGTCGATGCTCCCGAGGCGACCGAAGTGACGGAAACAAAACCCGAAGCTGACCCGGATGCACCGGACGCCAGCAAGCCGCAGGCCTATGGCTCGCTGCTCGCCAATGGCCCGGACAAGCGCCGCATGACCAAGAAGATGGCGCTGGGCTAACCCCCGTCGCGCCAGATCGCCAGCGCATCAAGCGCCTCGATCTCGTTGCCTGCAACCCTGAGCGGATTGACCTCAAGCGCGGCCAGATGCGGCCCGAGCGCAGCGGCGGCATCGCCAATAGCGACAATCGCATCGGCCAGCGCGTCAAGATCGGCGGGAGGCGCGCCGCGAAACCCGGTCAGCAGCCGGGCACCCTTGAGCGAGAGCACCATGGCGCGCGCCTCGGCTGGCCCGATCGGCAGAAGCCGGGTCGCGCTGTCGCCAAGCACTTCGGTAAGCACGCCGCCGCTGCCTGCGGTCAATGCCAGCCCCCAATCGGGATCGTTGACGACGCCGACGATCAGCTCGGCCCCACCGTTGCGCATCGGCGCGATCAGCACACCCTCGATCCGCGCCGCCGGGTCATAGGTTCGCGCGGCGGCGACAATCGCGTCGTATGCCTCACCAGCCTGGGCCGGATCGACGCCGAGCCGCACCCCGCCCGCCTCGGTCTTGTGGGCAATGTCAGGCGAGGCAATCTTGCACACGACCGGTCCGCCGATTGCCGTTGCCGCTGCCATCGCCTCGGGTGCGCTGGTCGCCAGCTGCGCCGGGGTCACCGGCACGCCATGCGCGGCGAGGAAGGCCAGCGTCTCGCGCTCACCACAGGGTCGCTCGCCCGATGGCGCGGGCAGCGCACGGCGCGTGACTGGACGGGCCAGGGCCTCGGACCAGCGCTGCAGGTTGGCCAGCGCGCGCACCGTGATCACCAGCCCGGGCATCGGCAGCTCGATCCCAAGCTCCTCGATCAGCGCCAGTTGCTCGGCCGAGCGGGTCTGCATGCAGAAATCGACGATGATCGCGGGATGCCCGGCCTTGTGGAAGCCCTCGCTGATCGCCCGCACCGTCTCGGTCAGGGTCGCCAGTTCGGTCGCGACATTGGGCAGCGGCTGCGAGACAATCACCAGACCGGTATTGGCATCGCGCGCCAGGATTGGGATCACCTCGCCCCACAGCTCCGGCTGCTGGACCAGCACGCCGGTTGTATCGAGCGGATTGAGCGTCGAGGCGAACGAGGGCAGCACCGCTGCCAGCGCGGCCTGCGTCGCGTCGCTGTAAGGCACGACATCGAGCCCGTATTCGTGCGCTAGGTCGGCGAGCAACGCGCAGGCCCCGCCCGAAATCGAGCACAGCGCGATACGCGGCGGGTCGATCGGCCCGGTCGTGCCGAGCAGGTTCGCTGTTGCGACAACCTCGTCGATCGAGGAGCAGCGGATGACCCCGGTGCGATGGCACATCGCGTCGAACACGCCGTCATCGCCGATCAGCGAGCCGGTATGCGCCTGGGCAATCGCGCCGGAAATCGCCGAGCGGCCGAGTTTGAGCAGGATCACTGGCTTGTTGAGTTCGCGCGCCCGCTCCGCCGCTGCCATGAAGCGGGCGTGATCGCGGATTCCCTCGGAATAGATGCAGATCGCGCCAACCGCCTCGTCCTCGACGAGATATTCGAGCAGGTCGGTGATCGACAGGCCCGCCTCGTTGCCGGTCGCGCCCATGAAGGCAAGGCCAATGCCGTTGATATGCGCGACCTTGCCCATCTCGTTGACCAGCGCG
>JBIPOX010000138.1:0-4795 GCA_044378785.1 Novosphingobium sp. | reverse complement strand
AGATAGAACTCGGCGGTCATGTCGCAGACCGAACGGTATTCTTCGTAGAACGCCTTGGTGGCGTCGGCGCTTTCCTCGTCGCCGTCCACGAGATGCTTGAACATGGCGTAGTGGCTCATCAGGTGGCTGCCGAAATTCATCGAGATGAAGCCAGCAAGCTGGAGGAAGCCGGGATAGACCCTGCGCCCGGCACCGGGGTAGGTCAGCGGCACCGAGACCACGACATTGCGTTCGAACCAGCCGATCGGCTGCTGCATGGCGACATCGTTGACCGTGGTCGGCGATTCGCGGGTATCGATAGGCCCACCCATCATCGTGAGCGTCACGGGCCGGCAGGGATTGCGCTGACCGGCCATGACCGCAGTGGCGGCAAGGGTCGGCACCGAAGGCTGGCACACGGCAAGCGCGTGCGCGCCGGGTCCGATGAATTCGAGAAAGCCGATCACGTAATCGATATAATCGTCGAGATCGAAGCTGCCGACCTCGGTCGGCACCATCTTCGCATCGGCCCAATCGGTGGTGTAGACCACCGCGCGCTCGGCGAGGCGAGCGACGGTGCCGCGCAGCAGGGTCGCGTAATGACCGCTCATCGGCGCGACAATCAGCAGGCGCGGCGCGTCCTCGGGCAGGCCGTCATGCGAAAAGCGCAGCAGGTCGCCGAACGGCCTTTGCATCACGACTTCCTCGGTGACCGCGTGCTTTGTGCCATCGACAGTGACTGATGTGATTCCAAAGGCGGGCTTGCCGCGCGGGGCAGCGGCATGGGCAAAGACATCGAGCGCCGAGGCCATGACCGGTCCAAGCCCGGAATAGCCGAATGGCAGCGCCGGGTTTGACAGCAATTCGGAGGTGATCGAGGCCCATGTGGCGGCCCCGCTCAGCATGTTGCGCTGCAACTCATATGCGGTGTAAAGCACGTGCGACCCCTGCAATTTTGTTCAATTCCGGCAGATTTCTGCTTCTTGCCAGGCCATTTGGCGTCTGACCGACTATTGTGCAATGCACAAAATCGGTTTCCAACCGGCTAATTCGTTGCTGCGCAGAGAATTGCGCGTGATTGCTTTCCCTGCGCGCCGCCAGCTTGTAAGGGGCGCGCGATGGACGCGCAGGTATCAGACAGACAATCGCTTTCCCAAGCGCCGGATGCGGCTCGCGACGAGGAGGCTGGGCAAGCGCCGACTGGCGATGAAGCACCGCCTGCGCGTACGCTGGGGCCGCTGCGCATGGTGTTCAGCATGGCAGCGCGCTATCCGGGCAGGGTCGCGGTTGCCGGACTTGCCCTGGTTGTCACTGCGCTCGCGACGCTGGCGATACCGGCCGGTTTTCGGCTGATCATCGACCGCGGGTTTGCCGCCGGGGGCACTCCTTCCGACATGGCCCGCTGGTTCGAATACCTGTTGATGATCGTCGTGGTGCTGGCACTGGGCACGGCAGTGCGTTTCTATGCCGTCTCCTGGCTGGGCGAGCGGGTCGTCGCTGACGTCCGGCTCGCAGTGAACCGCAACCTGCTGCGCCTGTCGCCAAGCTTTTTCGAGGCGAACAGCCCCAAGGAAATCTCCTCGCGGATGACCGCAGACACTGCGATCATCGAGCAGGTCGTAGGCACCACGGTCTCGGTCGCGCTGCGCAATGTGATCATGGCGGTTGGCGGGATCATCTACCTGTTTACCCTGACCCCGACGCTGACGCTGGGCTTGCTGATGGGCATTCCGGTAGTGATCGTGCCTCTGGTCCTGATCGGCAGGAAACTGACGGCGGTATCGCGCACCAGCCAGGACCGGGTCGCCGATATCGGCGCGCAGACCGCCGAAGTGCTGGGTGCGTTGCGGATCGTCCAGGCCTTCAACCAGGAGCGGCGCGAGGATGCGCGGTTCACCGCAACGGTCGAGCGGACCTTCGATACGGCAAAGCGGCGCATCACCATTCGTTCGGTGATGACCGCCGTGGTCATCTTCCTGATCTTCGGGGCGATCACGATCCTGATGTGGCGCGGCGCGCTGGGTGTCGCCAGCGGCGAGATATCTGGCGGTACCATCGCGGCATTTGTCATCACTGGCGGCCTGGTTGCGGGCTCATTCGGGGCGCTGGCCGAAGTCTATGGCGACCTGTTGCGCGGGGCAGGAGCAGCCAGTCGCCTGAGCGAGCTGCTTGCCGAACGCCCGACCATCGCGCCGCCTGCGCGTCCGCTCGCGCTGCCCGATCCGCCGCGCGGCCAGATTGCATTCGAGAATGTCACCTTCCGCTATCCCTCGCGGCCCGAAGTGGTGGCGCTGGGCGACTTCACGCTCAAGGTCGAGCCGGGTGAGACAGTCGCCGTGGTTGGCCCATCGGGGGCTGGCAAGTCGACCTTGTTCCAGCTGGTGCAGCGCTTTCACGATCCGCAGGCAGGCGTCGTCAAGCTCGATGGCGTGCCGCTCACATCCGCCGATCCGGCCGACATTCGCCAGCGCATTGCCCTGGTGCCACAGGAAGTGGTCTTGTTCGCTGCCAGCGCCCGCGACAACCTGCGCTATGGCGACTGGCAGGCCACCGACGAGCAATTGTGGGAAGCGGCGCACGCCGCCAATGCCGAGCAATTCCTGCGCGACTTGCCCGAGGGGCTCGACACCTTTCTGGGCGAGGACGGCGGCCGCCTGTCGGGCGGCCAGCGCCAGCGTATCGCGATTGCCCGCGCGATCCTGCGCAATGCGCCGGTTCTGCTGCTCGACGAGGCGACCAGCGCGCTCGATGCCGAAAGCGAGCAACTGGTCCAGTCAGCGCTCGAGGCGCTGATGCAAGACCGCACCACGCTGGTGATCGCGCACCGGCTCGCTACAGTGCGCAATGCCGATCGGATCGCAGTCATGGAGGCCGGGCGGATTGTCGAGCAAGGCACGCACGAGGCGCTCAGTGCCGCAGGCGGGCTCTATGCCCGGCTCGCCGACCTGCAATTCGACCGGGCCTCGCCGCAGAATACCGATTGAATCCGGGCTCTTCACCATTCGCGTCGTGCGCCCTACAATGGGATGACGACGCCTGTAGGCGTGAGCTTACCGAAGGAGCATCGATGATCCCGTCCCGCTTCCATGCCGCGCCGCTACTGGCTCTGGCCGCCGCTCTGTGCCTTGCTGTCGCGCCCAAACCCGCAGCGGCAAGCGAGGCAGGCAGCGAATGGGGCGCGTTCGGAGTGCAGACCCAGTGGATCGATCCGGCCGTGCGCCCCGGCGACGATTTCGATGCGCACATCAACGGCGTCTGGCAGCGCGCTACCCAGATTCCGCCCGACAAGACCCGGATCGGGGCTTTCATCACGCTCGACGACCTGTCGCAGGATCGCATCAAGGGCATCCTCGACGAGCTTGCCGACGCCAATCCGGCTCCCGGCTCGGACGAGGCGCGGCTCGCTGCCGTCTACAAGGCCTTCATGGATACCGACGCGATCGAGGCGAAAGGCCTGGCACCGGCGCGGCCCTATTTCGAGCGGATCTGGGCGGCAAGGTCGCCTGCCGATCTGGTCGACCTGTTCGCTAGTCCGGGCTTTGCCTCGCCGATCGACTTCACGGTCATGTCCGACATGAAGAACAGCGAGATCCACGCGCTCTATCTTTCCGCCGGGGGGCTTGGCCTGCCTGATCGCGACTATTACTTCGGGGACAACGAGACCTTCCGCGAGGCGAGGGCCAAATATCTCGAATACCTGACTTTCCTGCTCGGCAAGGCAGGCTATCAGGACCCGGCAACGGCTGCCAAGGCGGTCTTCGCGCTCGAACGGCAGATCGCGCGCGAGCACTGGGACCGGGCGACGGAGCGCAATCGCGAGCTGACCTACAACAAGGTGCCCAGCGCCGAATTGGCCAGCTACGGCACCGGCGCGCTCTTGCCCCGCATGATCGAGCGGATGGGCGCGCGCGCGGACTACGTGATTGTCTGGGACATGCCGCCCACCGCCGATGAGCTCAAGGCAGCCGGAATCAGCCAGGCCGATGCCGTGCGCAGGATCGGCGGCGGTGCTCCGGCGCTTGCCGGACTTATCGAGCAAGCGCCGCTCGCGACCTGGCAGGCCTGGTTGGTGGCGCGTTTCCTTTCCGACAATGCCAGAGTGCTGCCCGCCGACATCGATGCGGCAACCTTCGCATTCTATGGCAAGACCCTGCGCGGTCAAGAAGCGCAGCGGCCGCGCTGGAAGCGTGCGGTTGACGCTGTCGAGGATCAGATCGGCGACCTGCTCGGCAAGCGCTATGCCGCGCGCTACTACCCGGAAGCGGAGCGTGCCGCGATGGAGCAGTTGGTGGCAAACCTGCGCACCGCGATGCGCGCCAATCTCAAGGATCTCAAGTGGATGGGGCCTGATACCCGCCGCGAAGCCCTGGCCAAGCTTGACGCCTTTACCGCCAAGATCGGCGCTCCGACCAAGTACAAGGCATACGAAGGGCTGACGCCTTCGCCAGACGATCCGCTCGGCAATGCGATCGCGGCAGGCAAATGGGCGACCGATTTCGAGATTGCCCGGATTGGCAAGCCGATTGACCGGGCGGAGTGGAACATCCAGCCGCAGACAGTGAACGCCTATTACAGTCCGACCCGCAACGAGATCGTGTTTCCGGCTGCCATCCTGCAACCCCCTTTCTTCAACCTGTCCGCCGATCCAGCGGTCAACTATGGCGCGATCGGGGCAGTGATCGGCCATGAGATCGGCCACGGTTTTGACGACCAGGGATCGAAGTCCGACGGTGCCGGCAATCTGCGTGACTGGTGGACGAGGGAAGACAAGGCGAGGTTCAAGGCCCTGCAAGACCGGCTGGGCGCGCAGTTTGCG
>JBIPOX010000137.1:0-4807 GCA_044378785.1 Novosphingobium sp. | reverse complement strand
CGACGAGGTCGCGGCAGCCCTGCGCCCGTGCCTGGGCGGCATCATTGCAATCACTGGCCATACCAACAGCAACGGCGATGAGACAACCAACCTTGCCTTGTCGCGCGCCCGCGCCGAGGCAGTTCGCTGGGCGCTGGTCGGCCGGCAGATTCCCGCCGATGGCTTGCGCGCCAGCGGGCTTGGCTCGAAAATTCCGCTTCAGGGCCTTTCCGCCAGCGACCCGGCCAATCGCCGCATCGAGTTCTCGGTGATCGAAAAGGCGCCGCTCGCGCCCACTGCGATCGACACACCGGGTCCGGGCTGAGCGGGGAAGGAACAGACAATGCCGCTATGGCTTGAACTGCTGGTGCTCTTGCTGCTGACCTATCTGGCCGGGTTCGGTATTGGCTGGGCGATCTGGAACCGCAAGGACTAGGGTCAGGACCCTAACAGGAGGAGAACACCGTGCTGCAAATGATCGAAGCGAACTGGATCGTCTTCGCGCTGGCGCTGCTTGTCGGGCTGGTGGTCGCCTGGTGGATTTTCGCGCGCGGTTCGACCGTCGCCCGCCCGCGCGAGCGCAAGCCCGACGTGCTCGACGAGGGTGGCGCTCCGGCCCGGCGCAATCAGGCGCTGATCGATGCGCCGGCTGCTGCCGACCTGGTCCCGCCCGCCGTTTCCGGGGCCATGGCAGGGATTGGCGAGATCGTCGCGGTCGCTGCGCAGGATGCGGTCGAGCAAAGCGCGCCGCTGGCCAGCCCGCCGCCGCCAGCGCCTGCGCCGGAACCGCAACCAGTTGCCGCTGCGGCTCCGCCTGCGCTGAGTGTCGACGACCTGACCCGGATCAAGGGGCTCGGACCCAAGCTGGTCGTGCTGTTGCAAGGCCTCGGCGTTACCAGCTTTGCCCAGATCGCTGCCTGGGACGAGGCCGGGATCGACCGGATCGACGCGCAGCTTGGCACCTTTGCCGGCCGCATCCGCCGCGATAACTGGGTCGAGCAGGCACGGCTGCTCGCGGCGGGCGACGTCGCGGCTTACGAGGCGAAATTCGGCAAGTTGTGAGGCTTGCGGACAGGGCCGCAAAAAGATACCGTCCGGGTCTAATAACTAGTTGCGAGGGGAACGGGGATGAACGATCAGGTCCAGTTGGTGAGCGACGAGGCCAAGCGCGTCTATGTCCGCGCCCATGGCATGCTGCCCCAGGAACTTGCCTACATGCGCGGCAATCAGCAGCCGATCGGCGGCAGCGTGAAGCATTCGTCCTCGGTGTTCCTCAACAGCCCGCTGTTTTGCCACGCCTTCCTCAACATGTCGCTGCGCCGCGCGGGCGACGATGTCGCGATCACCTATGACATCCCCGACATGGTGCGCGGCATCGCCGACGTGCAGGACTGGGCAGGCAACAACCACCTCCTCCAGCTTGAGCGCCAGAAAAACCCCGAGTTTTCCGACTGGCTCGACGCGCGCAAGGACTTGCGCTTTGATCGTGACCATTTGCGATCTTGCGCGCCGGGCTCTCTTGGTCACGCGGTGGAGGCGTTCTTCGTCGCCTCGGGCCTGGAAATGTTCTTCATGCGCACCGATGCGCCTGCCAACGATTTCGAATTCGTCCAGAAGATGATGGTCAACGCCCACGACATCGGTCACATCGTCTCGGGCTTCGGCACCAGTATGGCAGGCGAACATGGCATCAACTCGATGTCGGTGGCCTCGATCTACAAGTACTTCTCGCCCGAGGTCGCCCTCGCCATCGGCAAGGCGGCGAACATGACCTGCTCGACCTTTTTCGCCAACAAGCTCTACAACTATCCCGAGGGCGTGCCCCTGATGATCGAGGCGATGGCGCTGGGCCTCGCTGCCGGGCAGGCAGTCAAGCGCCCGCTGTTCATGGTCGATTACGAGCCCTACCTCGAATGGCAACTCGACGATGTCGCCGCCGATCTCGGCTTCACCCGTGGTCCTGGCGACGCCTGGGACCAGTACGACCGCCTGCTGCGGGGCTAATCAGTCTTCCGTCGCGGGCCGGTTGAAATCCGGCCTCGGGCCGAGCGCGGCAAAGCACAGCGCAGTGACCAGGAATGCCGGGATGGCGGCCCAGATCGTCGGCATATACGATTGGGTCTGATCGTAGATGTAGTTGGCGATAAGCGGACCGACACCCTGCGCAAGCGATGCAGCAATCGAGACCGCCCCGTAGAACAGGCCAAAGCTGCGCGCGCCGAAATAGGCGGCAGTCATATAGATCACCGCGCTCATCCGCAGGCCGCCGACCAGCGCATGAAAGATCAGCGAAGCCATCGCGATCCACACTACACCCGGAGCCAGGATCAGGGTGAGCGGCAAGGCAGTGGAGAGCACGCTACCCAGAATGGCCAGCTTGCGGATGTCGAAAGTGTCCATCAGCCAGCCAGCGATCAGTCGTCCGACCAGCGATGCGATGCCCATGACACTGACGATCATGATCGCATCGGCGCGCGAGATCCCGGTGAAGGTCAGAATCGGGACAAGGTTGATATGCAGCGCAAGGGCCATCAGGCCGCTGATCAGCGAGGCGAAGAAGAGCAGGTAGAGGTTGCGCGAGCGAAAGCCCTCGCGCGCGGTCATCCCGGTCAGTGCAGGAACGGCCTCCTCATCCCCGGCGTACTCGCCAGCGCCCTTCTCGGCAGCGAGGGTGTTGCGGCCCGGCACGAACGACAGCACCAGCGGCAGGGTCAGTCCGCACCAGACTATCGCCAGCGCGACGAATGCGGTGCGCCAGCCATGGTTCTGCACGAACCATTCCGTCATCGGCGGCGCTATCGTCGCGCTGATGCTGGCGCCAGCGATGGTGACGGCAATCGCCATGCCCCGGCCCTTGTCGAACACCGCCGAGATCGGTGCCATCCAGACCGTCGATGTGAAGGAACCGGCGATGCCGAAGATCGCCCAGGCGGCCCACCAGTGCCAGAGCTCTCGCCCGACCATCGACATCGCCAGGATCGCAATGAACGAGGCGGCGATGGTAATCATGCCAGTCAGCTTCGCGCCCCAGCGGTCGATCAGGTATCCGGCCGGGGTGGCGAGGAACAGGCCCATGATCGAGACGACGAATGGCCCGCTGGTGATTTCGGCGCGGCTCCAGCCCATTTCTGCCTCGATCGGCTCGAGCAGGACCCCGAACACCGCGCTGAGCATTCCGGCCAGCGCCATGCCGGCGGCGGTCGCTGTCACCAGCGGCCAGTGCCGCTTCCACTCGGTGCCCGCGCCCTGTTTGCCGGTGTCCAGTTTCGCCTCCCCCGATTCCCCAAGCATGGTGGCTAACTTATTGCTGGCCGGGAGTATTGCGAAAAATGCGCCGCCCATTGGGCAATCCGCGCAAATGTTTCAGTGCGCGAGGGGAAGATAAACAGGTTATGTCCGGTATTCTCTGGCCTGAATATCTCGAGAGCAGGACAGGCGCAGAACTGCGCATGCAGTGTCTCGCCCGCTTCGACGAAATCGTGGGTGCCGGTGACGACCAGAACGGGCACCTTGATCGCGGCGCTGGGGCGGTCGCTGACCCCGGGAAACATCGAGAACAGGCCGGGCATGGTCAGCAATTCAACCCCCGCCGCGCGCAGCGCCAGCTTTCCTTCGGGATCGGCATTGTCGGTATGGGACGAGGGGCTGCCCTGGCCCCGGCCGCGCCGCCTTGCCCGTCCCGCCTGCGGATCGATCCGCGCGGTGCCAAATCGTTCGCGCGCCAGTTGCGGCAGATAGGCGCGCAGCCAGTCGGGATCGCGGGCGTTTTCGACCGCATCGGGCGGCAGCACATCGGGCAGGCCGCCTGTGCCGTAGCCAAGCAGGACAAGGCCGGAGAACAGAGCGCCCGCGCCTTGCATCTCGATCGTGATCACTGCTCCCATCGAATGGCCGCAGCCCAAGGCGACAAGATCGGGCAGCGGGCCTTGATCGGCAACCAGCGATCCCTCGCGCAAACCCGCCAGCACGGTCCGCGCTGCTGCGCTATGCGCACGTGCCAACAGATCGGGCGTCAGCGCCCACTCGTCGCGCGGCATGGTCGAGCGGCCAATGCCGGGGTGGTCGGCGAGCACCACGGCATGGCCCGCGCGCGCGAGCGCTTCGGCGAGGCTGAAGCGGCGATCCTCGCCCTCGCCAAGGTCGAAATAGGCCAAGTTCATGTACCCGCCCGGTATGCAATAGATCATCGCCCTGGGCGGGGGTGCATCGGCAGGCGGTAGGACCAGCCGCAGGCCGATATCGAGCGGCTCGCCCGGCAGGATCTTTCCCGCCGGGACCATGCATTCGAACCGGCGCGTGCCGGAAGCCGCGCTCACTTGCCGCCGAACAGCCGCAGCCCGTTACCGGCAAGTATCTTCATGCGATCCTCGCCGTGGATGTTGGCGGCAGTGAACTGCTTTTCGATGTGATCGATCGAATTGGGCCACGAGGTTGCCGGATGCGGGAAGTCGGTCGACCACATCAGCGAATCCGGGCCGAAGTATTCGTAGGCGACCTTGAGGCCGTGGGGCTCGAACATGAAGGTAGCGCCCATCTGGCGCTTGAAATACTCGCTCGGCAGCATCGAGAGCTGCGGGAACTTGTAGTGACCCTGGATGATGCGCCCGTCGAGGATGACGTCGAACAGGAACGGCAGCCAGCCAAGCCCCGGCTCGACGAACACGACCTTCAGGCCGGGAAAACGTTCCAGGGTGCCGGGCAGGATCCACATCGAGATCGTCTCGGCCATCTGGAACGGCGGCATGCCGAGCGCGACGGCGCGCTGCTCGGTCGGATCGCGCTTGATCAGGTCCATGTACTGGTTGTTGGTGTCGAGGTGGTTGAGCAC
>JBIPOX010000136.1:0-4820 GCA_044378785.1 Novosphingobium sp. | reverse complement strand
GGTCGAGCAGGCTGTCAATCGAGCGGGTCAGCTTTGAGGCAATGCGGATACGCTCGGCAGCGGCACGGATGTCGTTTTCGTTCTTACCGATGCGCCCTGACATTTTCTGCAGGTATTGGGCCAGAAGGACGCTGTCCTTCATTTGCAGACCCGTGCCAAGGCGCGAAAAGTCGAAGTTCTGCCCGATCCGGGTCAGCAGCTCGTCATTGCGGGGAAGCTGCAACTCGCAGCTCGCTCCAGCACCGACGATCAACGTGGTCTTGCTGCGTATCATGCTTGCGCGCCGCTCCATCCCTCCGGAAGAACGTGAGGCGCGCTCCCGGATAGGCACATTTACGCGCGTCTTGGTTAATTTTGCCTAAGGATAAGCTGGAAAGCCGGCACTGCGCCCGGCCGCGGGGTCAATCGGTCGGATGGTAGAAATCGTAGATCCGTCGTGCCACTGCTTCGCTGATCCCCGGCGTGCGCTTGAGATCTTCAAGCGCAGCCGCACGCACCTTGCTGGCGGTGCCATAATGCAGCAGCAGCGCCCGCTTGCGCGAAGGGCCAATGCCCGGAATTTCGTCGAGCGGGCTCGCCTGGATCGCGCGGCTGCGCTTGGCCCGGTGCGCGCCGATCGCAAACCGATGCACTTCGTCGCGCAAGCGCTGCAAGTGGAACAGCACCGGTGAGTTCACCGGCAGCGTCTTCTCGCGGCCATCGGGAAAGTGGAACACCTCGCGCCCCTCGCGGCCGTGGTTCGGCCCCTTGGCAATAGCGATCAGTGGCACGTCCTCGATGCCCAGCTCCTCAAGAGCGTCCCGAACCGCGCTCATCTGGCCCTTGCCGCCGTCGATCAGGACCAGATCAGGCCAGGTCGCAACCCCATCGGCAGTGCTTCGTTCCCGATCGGGGTCGTCTTCGAGCGCTCGCCCGAAGCGCCGCGTCATCACCTCGCGCATCATTGCGAAATCGTCGTTGGTTTGCGCCTCGCGGATGTTGAACTTGCGATACTGGTTCTTCACCAGGCCTTCCGGCCCGGCGACGATCATCGCGCCTACAGCCTTGGCACCCTGAATATGGCTGTTGTCGTAAACCTCGATGCGGCGCGGCACGTCGGGCAGTTCGAGGAAATCGGCGAGATCCTCCATCACTTTGGCCTGCGATCCGCGTTCGGCCATCCGCCGTTCGAGCGCTTCGGCGGCATTGCGGCTTGCCTGCTCGATCAGCCTGCGGCGAGTACCGCGCTGAGGCACGGCGATCTCCACCTTGTGACTGGTGCTTTCCGACAGAGCCTCCTCGAGCAGGGCCGCCTCCGGCAGGGCGCGATCGAGCAGGATCAGCCGCGCTGGCGGAACTTCCTCGTAGAATTGGGCAAGGAAGCTCTGCATCACTTCGTCTTCGCCAAGCCCCTCGGTGTGGCTCGGGAAAAAGGCACGGTGGCCCCAGTTCTGCCCGCCGCGAATGAAAAATGCCTGCACCCCGATCTGCCCGCCGCGAGAGGCGAGCGCGAAGATGTCGGCGGTGTCGATGCCTTCGGCATTGATCGCCTGACTGCCCTGGATGAAGGTCGCCGCGCGCAGCCGGTCGCGCAGCATGGCCGCACTTTCGAAATCCAGCGCGTCGGCCGCCTCGGCCATTTGCGTCTCGATCTCGCGCTGCACAGCAGAGGATTTGCCGCCGAGAAAATCCTTGGCCTGGCGCACCAGTTCGCCATAGCCGGTCTCGTCGATCCGGCCGACGCAAGGCGCGGCACAACGCTTGATCTGGTAGAGCAGGCAAGGCCGCTCGCGCCGCGAAAAGAAGCTGTCGGTGCAGCTTCGGAGCAGGAACAGCTTTTGCAAGGCGTTGATCGTGGTGTTGACCGAGCCAGCGCTGGCGAAAGGACCGTAATAGTTGCCCTTGGCTCGCCGCGCACCGCGATGTTTCTGGATGCGCGGATAGGCATGATCCGCTCCCAGCAGAATAAAGGGAAAGCTTTTGTCGTCGCGCAGCAGCACGTTGTAAGCCGGGCGGTAGCGCTTGATCAGCTGCGCTTCGAGCAGCAGCGCCTCGGCCTCGGAATTCGTGGTGACAATCGTCATCGAGCGGGTCTGGCTGACCATCCGCTGCAACCGCGACGGCAGCCGCTCGACCTGCGTGTAATTGCCCACCCGGTTTTTTAGCACCCGCGCCTTGCCGACATAGAGCACGTCGCCGCGCGCATCGTTCATGCGGTAGACCCCCGGCCGGGTCGGCAGGGTGCGCACCGTTTCGCGGATCACCTCGCTGCCCCTGGCAAGGTCGGGCTGGTCGGAGCCGCGCACAGCATAGGTCTGGCGCTCTTCGTTAAAGCGCTCAGCGCCCTTGGGATTGGGCGGGGTTCCGGCAGGCGTGCGGCTCATTGCGTCCAGATAGGACGAGAGCAGCCAAAATGGAAAGGTCCGCCCTGACCTCTCCTCAGAAAGTCTTGCGCAAGTCGATCTCGATCATGCGGCCGCGCGGATCGCGAAAGGCGCGCTGGTAGGCAAAGGGCACCTCGCCATTGCCGTCGGTGACGCGCTGGCGCGAATCGAGCAGGTTTTCGAAGTCGAAGGCGACGCGCACACCCTTGAGCCACGAAACCTTTTGCGTGATCGAACCGACACTTTCGAGATCGAAGAAGAGCCGCGCGCCAATCTCGAATACGCTGCCAAAACGCAGGTCGGAACTCCCCGGACCGCCGCTCGCCAGCACGCGCGCAGGGGCAGACCACTCTGCCTCGACCCGTAGTCCCAGACCATCGTGGAAGGCGCCACCCTCAAGCTCGATTGCATGGCGCGGCACCCCGCCCACCACCAGCGAATTGCCCGCAAGCTGATCGAGCGTCGCGGAAGCCGGGCCGATCCGCACCGTGTCGGCAAAACGCCAGGTGTGATAGATCGACAGGTTCCAGCGCCCGCCGGGCGGCCCGCGCATGCCAAAGGGCATCATTCCCGGCCCGCCCGCGCCACCGGGTCGCGCGGCGCCGCCTGGGCCTCCCGGGCCACTTGGCCCGCCGGAGCCTTGGGCTCCTCCCGGACCACCAGGCCCGCCCTGCCGCGTTCCGGCGCCCGGTCCACCGGCAGCGGGTTCCTGGGTCAATCTGCCCGACAGGTTGATCCCCCAGCGCAGGTTCTCGGTCTCGACCCGGTCGAAGGTGACGGGTCGGCGATCGACAGCGAGCAAACGCCCGGCATTGTCGCGCGTTACCCGGCCAGGAGAGGCGGCCTCGACCTCGGGCGTTAGCAGCGGAAAACCGCGCGTCACGTTGTCCGAGCCATTGCGGAAGTATTCGACGATCACGCTCGATCGGTCGAACAGTTTCACCTCGTAATTGGCTGACAGCTTGATGTCGCGCTGTCGCTCGGCCAGCAGAGCCGGATTGCCGCCGCTGACCACCGTGACCAGCGCCGTTTCACCGCGAGCGAAATCGAACACCGGCACATTGAAGGTCTCGATCACAGGATTGCCCAGTTGGCCTACGCTCGGCGGAACCTCGCTAACGATGTAGCTGGCGGTGAACGTCAGCTTGTCGACTGGCGACCACACCACCCCGGCGCTCCAGTCGGTAAGGGTGCCAAAATCGGAGAAATGGTTCACATCGCCGCTGAAATTGAGCGAGAAATCACCCAGGCCATCGGCGAAGCTTTCCCGGCGACTGGTGATCGGCAGCGACAGGTTGATCCCAGCCTTGGCGATGTCGCGCGTCTGTTTTGCTTCGCTGCCGAGGCCCTGGGTGTCTCGGCTGCGGTTATCGAGCCGATCGTAACCCCCGTCGATGGTCAGTGAGACCGGCCCTGCTGGAAGCTCGAACGGATTGCCCGACACTCCGGCAAAGGTCGACACGGTCAGCAGCTTGTTGCTCGCGCGGTCCCGACCCGGATCGGACGGCACCGCCAGCGGAGCATTGAGCGCGAGTTGCCCGGCCAGCGCAGCGGCGCGCAGGCCCGAGACATCGGCCTCCCGGTCGGTCAGTGTCGTCGTATCGGTATAGACCGTATCGGCCGTAGCGGTCAGCCGCCAGTCACCCAGCGGCTTGTTGAGCGTGAGCCCGCCCTCGATCACGTCGCTGCGGACGTTGCGAGTGATCGGCCCGGGCAAGGTGCGCAGAGCCGTCGCGCCGCCCGGCGCAGTCAGCAGCACCGAATCCAGACCCAGCAGGGCGCGAGCATCGCTGCGGCGCAATTCGCCATCGACAGTCAGCGTGCCGTCAAAGCCGTCCTTACCCAGGCCCGTGGTCCAGGTGCCGGTGAGCTTATGCGACACGCTGTCGTCGATCAGGCTGCGGAAGGCGAGCGGATCGGGATCGCTGACCAGTGCGGGCTGCTCGCCTGGCTCGGCGACAATGTCGCGCTCTGCCTCGGTCAGCAGGCTTTCGTCGTCCATGGTCCAGTTGATGCTGAGGCGACCAGGTCCGTTGAACCGGACCAGGCCTGCCTCAAGCTCGCGATTGGCAAAACCGCCGCGCGTCGGCAGGTTGTATTCGCCTGACGCCTGGACCGTCGAGAAATTGTCCTTGAGGATGAAATTGACCACCCGCTGATCGGGCGGGAAGCCAAAACGCAGCGCCACTTCCTCGGGCAGTACCTCCATGCGCCGGATCGCTTCGGGCGGAATATCGCGCAATTGCCGAAAGTTGGAGATCCTCTGGCCATTGAGCAGGATCACGGGCCGTCCACCGCCCCGCCCCCTGCCACTGCCGGTTTGCGGGCTGACCGCAGCGAGCAGATCGCCGATGCTGGATGCGCCATAGGCAGTGATATCCGCCTCGTCCAAGACCATCACCGGGGGAATGTCGGTATCGATCTGGCCAGCAATCCGGGTTGCAACAACGACAATCG
>JBIPOX010000253.1:0-3251 GCA_044378785.1 Novosphingobium sp. | reverse complement strand
ATTTCAGCCGGGCTGCGACCTGCTCGATATGGGTCGACTTGCCGGTGCCATGATAGCCCTGCACCATTACCCGGCGATTGTAGGCAAAGCCCGCGAGGATCGCCAGCGTCGTGTCCGGGTCGAACACATAGGAAGCGTCGAGATCGGGCACCCGCTCGTCGGCCTGGCTGAAGGCGGGAACCTTCATGTCGATATTGATGCCGAAAGCCTCGCGCACGTCGATTTGGGTGTCGGGAGTGGCCATCAGGGTGGAATCGCGTTCACCCATCTTGATGTTGGTCTGGTCTGTCATATCCCTGCCCGGTTACAGAGGTGCAGGCTGGCCTGCAACAGGGTTTAGGGGTGCGCAGGGGCCGAAATTTTCGGCTTTCCCGCAAGGCTCGCTTGGCGCATTCTGCACAGCGCACAGAGCGAGAGAACATCAGACATGATCGAAATCACTGCATATGACTGGGTTCCCGACATGGCGCGCGGCCTGGTCAAGGACATGCGGGTGCGCTGGGCGCTGGGCGAGATCGGCCTGCCCTATCGTGAGCGACTGGTTGGCGGCGCCGGACAGGACAAGCCCGAAGACCATGTCGCTAACCAGCCTTTCGGTCAGGTCCCGATCTACAAGGAGGGCGATCTCATCCTGTTCGAATCGGGCGCGATCCTGCTCCATATCGGCGAAAAGGACGAGCGCCTGTTGCCGCGCGACGAAATCGGCCGCGCACGCGCGATCGCCTGGATGTTCGCCGCGCTCAATAGCGTCGAGCCATTCCTGCAATCGCTGTTCCTGCTGAGCCTGGCCGGTCAGGATCAGGACTGGCACGCTGCCGCGCGCACGGCCATGCTACCCCGAGTAGAGAAACGTCTGGAGCTGTTGTCCCGAGCGCTCGGCGACAAGCAGTGGCTCGAGGGCCGCTTTACTGTTGGCGACCTGCTGATGGTCGATGTGTTGCGCGGCGAATCGAAAAGCGATCTGATCGCGCCTCACCCCAATCTCGTCGCCTATGTCGAGCGTGGCATGGCGCGCCCCGCATTCAAGGCAGCGCTGGCGGCACAGCTGGCGGCATTCGACAAAGTGAGCACTGACCCGTGAGGAGAGCAGAATCATGACCGGCAAGACCAACGACCAGATCGAACACCGGCACGGCGATTTCATCTGGTACGAACTGATGACCGGCGATGTTGCTTCGGCCAAGGCGTTTTACGCTGGTTTGCTCGGTTGGAGCTTCACGACCCACGACTTGGACGCGATGGATTACCACGAATTTGCCGCTGGCGACGCGGCCGTGGGCGGTTTCATGGCCATCGACAAGCAGATGGCCGAAGGCGGCGCCATGCCGATGTGGGCCGGTTACATCTTCGTCGAGAATGTCGACAAGGCCGCCGACGCGGTCGCATCCGAGGGCGGCGCGGTTTACTTGCCGCCGTTCGATGTTCCCGATGTCGGTCGCATCGCCTTTGTCGCCGATCCGCAGGGCGCGCCGTTCTACATCATGACCCCGGCATCGGACGAAGGCCCGAGCCTGGCATTCTCGGCCTACCAGCCTGCCATTGGCCACTGCGCCTGGAACGAGCTGGCTACCTCCGATCCCGACGCAGCAAAGCACTGGTACGGCAAGCTTTTCGGCTTCGTGAAGGACGGCTCGATGGATATGGGCGAGTTGGGAGAATACGAATTTCTCCGCAATGCTGGCCAGGATTTCGGCTTTGGCGCAGTGATGCGCAAACCTGCTGAAATGCCGGTGTCGATGTGGTTCTTCTATTTCAGGGTGGCCGACATCGATGTCGCGGTGGAATACATCAAGGCCAATGGCGGCCAGATCATTGTCGAGCCCATGGAAATTCCCGGCGGCGACTACTCGCTCAATGGCATGGATCCGCAAGGCGCGGTGTTCAGCCTAGTCGGGCCGAGGCAAGGCTGACCGATGGCTGACTACACCTTCTTCACTAACCCGATGTCGCGCGGCCAGATCGCGCGCTGGGCGCTACATGAAGTCGGCGCCGACTACGCCGATGCGCTGGTCGAGTGGACAGCCAAGCCCAAAGAGCTGCTCGAAGCCAACCCGATGGGCAAGGTGCCAACCCTGATCCATCATGTCGACGGCACCGACCGGGTGGTCAGCGAGGCTGCGGCAATCTGCGCCTATCTTGCCGAAATGCATCCAGAGGCGGGCCTCTTGCCCAATGACGGGCAAATGGCGGACTATTTCCGATGGATGTTCTTCGCCGCCGGGCCGGTCGAGGCAGCGGTAACGGCCAAGGCGCTGGGCTTTGCGCCGGCCAGCGAGCAGCAGGGCATGGCCGGCTTCGGCAGCTTCGAGCGCACTGTCGCGACGCTCGAATGGTGGTTCAGGGATCGCAGCTACGTCTGCGGCGAGGTTTTCACGATGGCCGATGTCTATGTTGGCAGCCAGATCGACTGGGGGCTGACCTTCGGCACCCTGCCACCCAACGAGGCCTTCGTCGCCTACGCCGAACGATTTCAGGCCCGCCCGGCATACAAGGCGGCCAAGACCATCGATAACGAGCTGATCGGGAGGATGAAGAAATAGCGCCGCGCTAGCTAAACGCCGCGCCCCGGCGCAGCACCTGATAGGCCTCGACCACACTCTGCAGCCGCGTCTCGTGCCGCCGGTCACCGCCATTGTGGTCGGGGTGATAGCGGCGCAGCATCTCGGTATAGCGGCGGCGCACAGCCGTGCGGTCGCTGTCGAGCGAAAGCCCGAGCACTTCGAGCGCACGACGCTCTTCCCACGAAACCACTCGCCCATCGCTGCGCTGCTGCGGCCCGTTTGCGCCAGGCGCACGGTGGCGAAAGGCGCGGGCGCGTTCCCCGATCGCATCGAGCGGATCGGTAAAGTCCGCCCAGCGCGGCATGCCCTGAACACCGGCGGCGGGATTGAACGCCCGACTCTCACGCTCCCAGCCATGGATCGGCGATTGCGCCCGCAGGATTTGTTCGGCGCTCATGCCATCGAAATAGTCATATCCGCTGTTGAACTCGCGGACATGATCGAGGCAGAACCAGCGCCACTCGCCCGGACCGTCAAAACCTGGCGGGCGCGAGCCGGGCGCGCGGAACTCGCCTGCCTCCTCGCAACCCTGCCATTGGCAGGTTCGGCCATGGGTTTCATACCGTCCGTGTAACCTGTGTGTCGTCACCGGGTGGAAGATGGCGCGGGCATTCCTAAATTGGAAGTGTCAGGAGGCAAGATGACCGGACCGATCGCACAGGAAATCCACGACCTGCTCACGCAGGCATT
>JBIPOX010000166.1:0-4434 GCA_044378785.1 Novosphingobium sp. | reverse complement strand
GTTCCGGCTGAACGATAACGCAGTGATGGAATTCGGCTCGGCCGGCGCGCCCGCGTTCGACAAGGTACCGCTGAAGTTCACCGGATGGGACGATGCTCGTTTTCGCCAGGCGGGTATCCGGGTCGTGCCCGGCGCGGTCGTGCGCCAGAGTGCCTTCATCTCAAAAGGCGTGGTGCTGATGCCCAGCTTCGTCAACCTTGGTGCCCATGTCGGCGAAGGCACGATGATCGATACCTGGGCGACGGTTGGCTCGTGCGCGCAGATCGGCGCGAATTGCCACATTTCGGGCGGTGCCGGGATCGGCGGCGTGCTTGAGCCCTTGCAGGCCAATCCGGTGGTGATCGAGGACAACTGCTTTGTCGGCGCGCGCGCCGAGGTGGCCGAAGGCGTGATCGTCGGCGAAGGCTCGGTGCTGTCGATGGGCGTGTTCATCGGCGCTTCGACCAAGATCGTCGATCGCGCCACCGGCGCGGTCCATATGGGCCGGGTGCCGCCCTACAGCGTCGTCGTACCCGGCAACCTGCCCGGCAAGCCGCTGCCCGACGGCACGACCGGCCCCTCGCTGTACTGCGCGGTAATCGTCAAGACCGTGGATGCCCAGACCCGTTCCAAGACCGGAATCAACGAGCTGCTGCGCGACTGAGCGATGGGCGGATCGCTCCTCGCCCAATTCACGGTCGCGACCGCATTGGTGTTCATCTGCGTCGCGGTTCATGGCCTGGGGCTGTTCAGCCTGAGCCGTGCCTTGCGCAGCGAAGTGGCGATCGAGCGGCTGCGCAAGGTCAAGGCGCTGTCGTTTCGTGGCGCGCTGTTCACTCTCTCGATTGTGCTGGCGATCATCGCCCTGCACGGAATCGAGATCTGGATCTTCGCGCTGACCTATCTCGCCACCGGCGCGATTGGCACGCTGGAGGAAGCGCTCTATTTTTCGACGATCAGCTATTCGACAGTGGGTTTCAGCGACAGCCATATCGGCCACGAATGGCGCTTGCTCGGCGCGTTCGAGAGCATCCTGGGAATGATCCTGATCGGCTGGTCCACCGCCTTCTTCTTTCTGATCCTGCGGCGGATCGACGCTCATTAGCAGGTCTTGGGGTTAGCCCCCCATATCCGGCAAAGGCGCTTCGATCGGTGGGTCCTTGGCACGGCTGAGCGCATGGCGTTCGGCCTCGCGCAGCACCCGCATCATGTTGCGGCTGGCGATTTTCTCGAGATCGCCCTGGCTGTAGCCGCGCCGCGCCAGTTCGGTGAACAAAACGGGATAGCCCGCAACATCGGCCATGCCATCGGGTCCGCGCGGCATGCCGTCATAGTCGCCGCCAATGCCGATATGATCTATCCCGGCCAGTTTGCGGACATGATCGATGTGATCGGCCATCTGCGCCACTGTCGCCAGCGGTTCGGGATTGGCTTTTACCCAGGCGGCAAGCGCTGCCTTCGCGCCTTCCGGATTGCCCTGATACAGCGCCTTGAAACGCGCATCCTCGGCCTCGCGGGCCGCGCCCCACTGACGGCGTTGCTCGCTGACATAGGAGGGAAAGGCGACGACCATGACAATGCCGCCATTGGCGGGCAACCGTCGCAGCACGCTGTCGGGCACATTGCGCGCGTGATCGGTGACGCCGCGCGCGCCTGAATGGCTGAAGATCACCGGCGCCCTGGTCTCGTCGAGCGCGTCCATCATCGTCGCCTCGGAAACGTGGCTGAGATCTACCAGCATGCCCAGCCGGTTCATCTCGCGCACCACCAGCCGGCCGAAATCGGTCAGCCCGTCATGCTTGGGCGCATCGGTGGCGCTGTCGGCCCAGCCGACATTGCGCGAATGGGTGAGCGTCATGTAGCGCACGCCGAGCGCGTGCATCTGGCGCAGCACGCCCAGGCTCGAGCCGATCGAATAGCCGCCCTCGATCCCCATCAGCGAGGCGATGCGGCGCTGCTGCATGGCGCGCTCAACATCCTGTGAGGTGAGCGCCAGCGCGAGATCGCGCGGGTACTTGGCGATCAGCCGCCGGGTCACGTCGATCTGCTCAAGCGTTGCCTGCACCGCCTGCTGTTCGTTGAGCGTGGCCGAGACATAGACCGACCAGAACTGCGCCCCGACCTGGCCCTGACGCAGCCGCGCAAGGTCAGTGTGCATCACCCGGCCGCGCCAGGTGCCATCGCCCTCGTCGCCGCCAGTATTGGAGGTGTCTCGGAAATCGAACTGGTCGATCCGGTTGTCGAAGCGGCCACGCAGCTGGATCGGCACGTCGTTGTGTCCGTCCCACACCGGCGCGGCGCGCAGCGCCGCCTGCGCGACCTGCTCGGGGGTCCGCGCGAGCGAAGGGCTCGCCACGGTCAGCAAGAGTGCCGCCGTTCCTGCAGCTAAAATCCGCACGTTCAATCGCTTACCCCCTATGCAAAACTGATGTCGCCCGCCTGCTCAAGCACCTTGAGCATAACCGCAGCGCCGCATTGTTGCGAGCGCGCATTGGGGTTGTAGCGCCCGTCGGCGACAAATTTGCCGCGATGATAGTGCGTCGAGAAGCTCCACAGGTAAGGCGTCGGCTTGCCCATGCGGCGATAGCCGAAACCGTTGTAGGCCTCGACCCGGTAAAGCAGGCGCGGCAGGCTCCAGTCGGTGGCCCCGGCAAACCCCATCAACCGCAGCGCGTCGATCGCCGAACTTTCCCAATCGCTCGGCGGCAGCCAGGTGACAGGGCGACCTGCCGGCACCTGGCGGGTGCGCTGCGCCAGCGGATGGTCGCCATTGTGCAGGTGCGCGCGGAAGTTGAAACTGGCCTCAAGCGCGTGCAGCGAGGCGATGAAAAACCATGGCACTCCGGTCCGCTTGGCAAGGGCCATGTAGCGAGGACGCGACTGGCGGATCATGGAAAGATGCCACTGCGCCTTGTCGGTGTGTTCGGGCCTGATCTGTGCCGCCTCGAACCAGGACGCATACTCGTCGGCATTGTCGCCGAAGCGGAACGAGCGGCCGATCGCAGGCAGCGGACGGTCCTCCTGGGCAGGTTGTTCCGGCTCGGCGACATCAGGAATTTCGATTTGCGGCAGCTCGATTTGCGGCAGCTCGAGTTGGGGCAGCTCGAGTTGGGGAACCTGCGTTGCGGCTGCTTCATCCGAACCGGGATCGATCCCCATCCGGCCATTGCCAGCGCCCGGGCTTGCCAGCGGGGCAAGCCAGCCCGGCAGGACAAACTGGGTCTGGTGGAGCTTGGCAAGCAGTCCGCCAGCCTTCTCCGCGAGCAAGGGGCTGCGCCCCTCGGCGCGGTCGATCAGTGCGACCAGCCGGGGCATTGCCAGCTCGTAGAGGTGGTCCAGCGTTGCCTCGATCGGCACCTCGCCTGTCGACAGCCGCGACGGCGGCAACCTTGCGGCCTTGGCTTGACGTTCCAGGTCGATCAGCGCGGAGACAAATTCAACCGCCTGAAAGGCTTCCTGCGGGAGCAAGGCGCGCAAGGGATCGGCAACCGGCCCACCGAGCAGCGTGCCGAGCGACATATCGCCCGACGGGTTCGCTCCCAACGGTTGGGCCCGGACCAGCGCGGGCGCGACCAAGCCGGCGAACGAAACACCTGCACCGAGCAAAACTTGCCGTCTCGATCCAGTTGCGACCATCGACTCGGCTCCTTCACGCGGAGCATACCATCCGGCTTCGGTCCGCCAATACGCAAGCTTCGTCCGGCTGCCTGCGGCATGCGTCTACTTTACCGGCGTGCAGTCCTTCAGCCAGACAACATTGCGACTATCGTCATGGCCGTCATAGGTGCCAGTCAGCTTGACGGAACGCTTGGGCTTTAGTTGCATGGCGAAGACCGATTGGCCCGGCGCAAGCGCGCATCCCATCGCCATGTGAAACTTCGGCGCATTGGGCAATTGGAGCACAAGCTCGTGCGGTTCCATGATTTCGAACCAGACGCGCATGTCCTTGCCATCCATCGCGACGCGTTCGACCGTGCCGGACAGGGTGTAACGCTTGTTGGCATAGCGCGCTTTGACTGCCAGCGGGTTGCGCTCGATGTCCTTGGCGATCTGCTGTGAGAGCGACTGGGCGGAGATGGCGATCGGAGCGGCCTGGATGGTCATGGTTTTTGCTCCGGAAGCTGCCGCTGTCCTGCCAGCCTTGCCGCCCTTCAGTTCGGCCAGCACCGAACACATTTCCTTTCTCGCGCCGTCTTCCGGCGCGAACACGCCTGCACGCAGCTTTGCCTCCATGCGTACCGCGCCCGTGCCACCGGTCTGGGTGGCATTGATCTCGATGGGAAAGGCCCGTGCCTTCCCGGTCATGGGCTGCTCGATCAGCAGCGCACCGGCGGCAGGCTCCGAAGCGATGATGTCATAGCCCCTGCGCGCCACGATCCCGCGCAACTGGTTGATCGCCACGTCCGGAGGCAGATCGGCGAGGCTGGTCGTAGCGACAAAGCGCAAGCCCGATAC
>JBIPOX010000133.1:0-4957 GCA_044378785.1 Novosphingobium sp. | reverse complement strand
AGAAAGACGTCATCGCGCTGGTCGAGGCCAGCGGCTTTGCGCTAGTCGGCAAGAGCGAAATCAACCGCAATCCGCGCGATCCGGCCAATCACCCCGATGGCGTGTGGATGCTGCCGCCCAACCTGCGCGGCGCGACCACCGATGCCGACAAGGCCAGGATGGTCGCGATTGGCGAGAGCGACCGGATGACGCTGCTTTTCCGCAAGCGTCCGTAATGCTAACCGGCGGTGCATGAGCACCGTCACTGTCGCCGCTTTGCAATTGCCGCTCGGCTCGCCCGACGAGGCCGAGAACATCGCCAGGGTCGCCGCGCTGGTCGAGCAGGCGGCAGGCGAGGGCGCGCGGATCGTACTCCCTCCCGAGCTGTTTTCCGGCCCCTACTTCTGCAAGGTGGAGGACGAGGCGCTGTTCGCGCTGGCCCGTCCGACGCGCGACCATCCCTCGGTGATCGCGATGCGCGCGCTGGCAAAGCAGCTCAGGGTCGTGATCCCGACCAGCTTTTTCGAGCGCGACGGCCAGCACTATTACAACACGCTGGCGATGATCGATGCAGAGGGCGAGATCCTCGGTACCTATCGCAAGAGCCACATTCCGGACGGGCCTGGCTATGAGGAAAAGTATTATTTCCGCCCCGGCAATGACGGCTTCAAGGTGTGGGACGTGGCCGGAACCCGGATCGGCGTCGGCATCTGCTGGGACCAGTGGTATCCCGAATGCGCCCGGGTGATGGCGTTGATGGGCGCCGAACTGTTGCTCTATCCCACTGCCATCGGCTCGGAACCTTATGACGAGGGACTTGATACCAGCCGGATGTGGCGGCGCGCGATGATCGGGCACGCAGTGTCGAACTGCATGCCGGTGATCGCTGCCAACCGCATCGGCAGCGAGGACGGCCAAGCGTTCTATGGCCACTCGTTCATAGCCGACGAATGGGGCGATCTGGTCGCCGAATTTGGTGCGGGCGAAACCGGCGTGCTTACTGCGAGCCTCGATCTGGCCCGTGCTGGCCGTCACCGCGCTGGCATGGGATTCTTCCGCGACCGCCGCCCACAGCTTTACGGACGGATCAGTGAAGACATCTGAGCACGGGCCCTGGCGCAATAAGATGCGCGGCGAGGCCGAGAAGCAGAGGTTCGCAAATCTGTAACAAAAGGGTACTGCTGTTTGAATTGATCGCGACGAAGTTCAAATACGGTTGACTCGACCCGTCCATAGGGAAACAATTCTGCCTTCACCAAGAAAAGGGGACGAGTCATGCCAAAGGGCGGCAAGAACGCGAACACGGCGCCGATTCTGGAAAATGCCGATGTTCTGATCAATGATGACGGCACGTTTTCCTATCAGGCGATCGCATTCGATCCCGATGACAAGGAGAAACCGTGCCTATCCGGTTAAGGCAGACACCCACTACATGTAGGGTGCGTCCAGTCGCCGGAATAGAGTTCGGCGTAGGTCGGTGCCTCGGTTCTGCCTGCGATTCCAAGCAATGAGCGGAAGGCATTGAACGGGTAGAACCGCCTGTTGAATCGGAAGGTGAACTCGTTGAGGTAGGCTTGCAGATGTTTCGCGCTTACCCCGTGATGGATGCCATTGAGCCATGTCTTCAGATTGCTGAAGACGAGGTGGATGATCGGAAGGAACTGGTCCGCCACCTCGTGGTCACCGCATTGGGCGATGGCGTGGTGGTCGTAGCCACGCGTCCTCAGGGGGCCGTAGCCGCTCCAGTCATCGGTTACGACCAATGTCCGTGGTATGACGGCGCTCCCGACAAATCCGCACAACGCTTCAGCGGAGCGGTCGGGTGCGATGGCAAGGCGAACGCGACCGGCATAGCGACCGTCCTTCCGCTTGTCCTGGGTAGTGCCGGGCTTGCGGTGACGGACCTCGACGGCAGCGGCCACCAGTGTCTTGTGGTGAATCCCTCGCCCTTCACCGCGCGTCCTGCCGCCAACCCAGGTTTCGTCCACCTCGACATGTTCGCCCACCACGCCGCCGATCCGGCCCTGATCGGGTCGCACCATGGCGGCGCGCAGCTTGTGCAAGATACCGAAAGCCGTTTCGTAACGGCTCAGACCGAGTTGCCGCTGGAACTGCACCGCCGACATGCCCTGCGTTTGACTGGCAACCAGATAGGCCGCCCAAAACCATACACTGAGCGGCATATGGCTACGCTCCATGACAGTGCCAACCAGGAGACCAGTTTGGCGCCGGCACGAGCGGCACTCAACAATCCCCGGCCGCGTGGCAATGCGGAAGGGCTCGCCGTTCGCACCGCAATACTGACAGACGAAGCCGCCAGGCCAGCGGGTGCGTTCAAGATATGTCGCGCACGCCGCGTCATCAGGAAACCGCTGCAGAAACTCGGGCAGCGATCGCGGAAAAGCCAGATCGTCACGCTGGAAAATGTCCATCGCCGTCATGAAGTTTCTCTCCCACGCCACTCCCAGGGAAGACACTACATCTGGTGGGTGCCTGCTTCAACCGGATAGGCACGGCTCGATCCTGCTCGTCGGCATGGCGCAAGGCGCAGAAGGCGACATTGGTGCCTTCCTGACTTCGCGCAATTTCGACATCGGCCAATACAGCTTTGTCTTCGCCATGATTAACAGCGCGATGTTGCTGTCTGCCGCGATCGGATCTCTGGTGCTCAGCGTGATCCTGGCGAGGACCGGCAATTACAACCTGTTCCTCGTGATCGGTGCCGTGTTGACCATGGTTGGCTCGTCTGCTTTTTACCTGACCGGTTCCTCGCGCCGTGAAGACGAGCCGGAGCTGACCAAAGCGGCACAGCCTTTCGGAGACCGGGCTTGAGCGGATGCGAGTTTTCCGAAATGCGGCCGCGCCGCAGTGCGCTGTATTTGCCTGCCTCGAATGCGCGCGCGATCGAAAAGGCGCGCGCCCTGCCCGCCGACATCGTCATTCTCGATCTGGAGGATGCAGTTGCACCCGATGCGAAGGAAGCGGCGCGTGCCGCGGCGATCGCTGCGGTCAGCGAGGGAGGTTTTGGCGAGCGCGAATTGGCCATCCGGGCAAACGGTCTCGACACCCCCTGGGGCGCAGCCGATCTTGCCGCGATAGCGGGTTGCAGCGCCGATGCAGTACTGATGCCCAAGGTAAGCACGCCGCAGGATATTGCACGTTGCGAGGCTGCGCTGACGCAAGCTCATCCAGACATGCAACTCTGGGCCATGATCGAGACCTGCGGGGCCGTGGCCCACCTCGATGCGATTGCCGCCATGGCCTCGACAACCCGGCTCTCGCTTTGGGTGATGGGCACCAATGATCTTGCCAAGGAAATGCGCGCGCGCCTGACTCCTGACCGCGCCGTGTTCCTGCCGATCTTTTCTCTGGCGGTCTGCGCGGCGCGCGCCCACGGCGTCTCGATCCTTGACGGGGCCTGCAACGAATTCCGCGATCTCGATGTGTTTGGAGCCGAGGCCCGGCAGGGCGCGCTTTATGGTTTTGACGGCAAGTCGCTGATCCATCCAGCACAGATTGAAACGTGCAACGCGGTGTTTTCGCCAACCGAAGACGAGGTGGCCTGGGCCAAAGCTGTGACCACGGCCTTTGACTTGCTGGAAAACCGTGGGAAAGGGGTTATCAGCGTGGAGGGGAAGATGACTGAATTGCTGCATCTCGACGAGGCGAGACGAACCCTTGCCCTGGCTGGCCTGTCGCGATGACCACCACCGTACCTACGGTTGCCGAGGAATGGCGCAAATACTGGTATCTGCCGATTGTCGCCGCTTTCGCCAACGTCGCCACGGTGATCCATATCTACTCGCTCGGGCCGTTCATGGCTCCGCTCGAACAGGAATTCGGCTGGTCTCGGGCGCAGATATCCTCGGCAATCACGGTCTCCAACGGCATAAACGCGGGCCTGGGTGTGCTGGTCGGCTTCCTGATCGACAAGTATGGCCCGCGCCGGATCGGGCTGATCGGCATCTGCGTGATGTCGCTGGCGTTTGCTTCGGTGGGTACGGCCACCGGTTCCTACGCAAACTGGATATTCCTGTGGTTCCTGATCTCGCTCGGTGCCGCATGGACGCAGCCGACAATCTGGACCAGCGCGGTCTCCTCACGGTTTGATGCAGGCAGAGGCTTCGCCATTGCCGTGACGATCTGCGGAACCTCGATTGCAGCCTCGCTGCTGCCGATCATCACTACCGAAGCAATCATGGAGTTCGGCTGGCGCTGGGCGTATGTGGCGATCGCAGCGGGATACTTTCTCCTCGCCTTCCCGCTCAACTTCCTGTTTTTCCGGGGCGCGGCCGATGGCCCGGCGCACGCAACCAGCCAGACCGAGGAAGCGATGCCAATCGCCGTGCAGGCCTTGACCGGAATGGAGGCCCGAGAAGCTTTCCGATCGCTCACTTTCTATCGCTTGTCGATCGCGGGCTTGCTCTTCGCGTTCTGCGCCATGGCGAGTATCGTCCATTTCGTGCCGATCCTGACCGATAGAGGCCTGACCCCGCTCGAGGCAGCCGGCATTGCCGGACTGATCGGGATAGCGTCGCTGATCGGTCGCTTCGTCACTGGTTACTTGCTCGACAAGTTCCCGCCTCAACGCGTCGCGCTGATCGCGTTCGGGCTGCCGGTCCTCGCAGGCTTTCTGTTGCTGTTCGGAGATGGACCACTGGCCTATTCGGCTGCCGCAATCATCATTGGCGCGTCGCTGGGCGGCGAATACGACATCATCATCTACCTGACGACCCGCCATTTCGGCCTCAAACGGTTTGGAGCCATTTTCGCTACGGTACTGGTGTTTCTGACCGCCGCTACTGCAACCGGGCCCTTGATTGCCGGCCTGATCTACGACTGGACAGGTAACTACGACCTCTACCTGTGGCTCACCATTCCGGTGATCCTGGCCTCGGCGCTGATGGTTGGAACTTTGCCCAAGGCCCCGACCGAATACGATCGGGGCACAGGGCACTGACCTGCAAACTGGAAGAAG
>JBIPOX010000132.1:0-4963 GCA_044378785.1 Novosphingobium sp. | reverse complement strand
CCTTGGCCTCAAGCGCGGCGCAACCGGCCGCAGGCAGTTGCACCCGCATCACCTTGGGCGGTACCAGCGGCACGGTCGTGTCGACGACAATGGCGCTGCCGACCTTGTCCTTGATAAGGCCCAGAGTGCTGGCCTGCGATTCGTAGGGCACCGTGACAATGACGATATCCTTGCCCTGCGCCGCGTCCTCATTGGCGGCGTGACCGAGGGTGAGGCCTAGACCGGCCATTTCCTCGGCGGCAGCCTTGGCCTTTTCGGCGGCGCGCGAGCCGATCGTCACATCGTGACCGGCTTTTGCGAGCCGACGCACGATCCCGCGCCCAAGGTCTCCAGTGCCGCCGATTACCGCTATTGATGCCATTGCCTGACTACTCCTGGTGTTTCCTGTTGCGCGAAAGCGTGCTTTGCCCCTAGCGCCCGCATGCCGGGGCGCAAACAGTTTATCGGGCAATCGTGAGGCAGGCAGGTTCGTGACTGGATTGACCGTCATCGCACTGAAAGGATTGCCGCTGTTCGAGCCGGGCATGTCGGTCGCACGCGAGATCGTGCAGGCGGCGCAGCGGGCAGGCGTGGTTCTCGATGACCGGGACGTCTGCGTTGTCGCGCAAAAGATCGTCTCCAAGTCGGAAGGCAGGCTGGTCCGGTTGGAGGACGTATCGGCAAGCGACGAGGCGCGGCGGATTGCCGCCGAGACCCAGCGCGACCCTGCCCATGTCCAGCTCATTCTCGATGAAAGCATCGAATTGCTGCGAGTGACGGTGCCTGCGATCATCGCGCGGCACAAGACCGGCCATGTCCTTGCCAATGCCGGTATCGATGCATCGAATGTCGCAGGCGAGGGCAGCGAAACAGTGCTGCTGTGGCCGCTCGATCCCGATGCCAGCGCCCGGTCCATCCGAGCCGAATTGCGCGCCTTGACCGGAAAGATGCCTGCGGTTGTCATCGCCGATTCGATGGGCCGTGCATGGCGGATCGGAACGGTGGGTGCAGCGATTGGCTGTGCCGGGCTTGCGGTGCTCGAAGACCGGCGCGGAAAGGGCAAGGACCTGTTCGGGCGCATCTTGCAGGCCACGGTCATCGCTGTTGCCGATAGCGTGGCAGCCATGGCCAGCCTGGCGATGGGCGAAGGTGACGAGGGCACCCCCGTCGCCATTGTGCGAGGGGCCGAGCGCTGGATCGGCACCAACGACGGGCCGGGTGCGGCGGCGACCTTGCGCCCGCTGGCCGAGGACATGTTCCGGTGAGCGGCTCGGTAAATGGTCACGTGCTCGCGCTCTCGGGCGGGGTCGGCGGGGCCAAGCTCGCGGCGGGGCTTTGTGCGGTCTTGCCGCCCGAGCAGCTGACGATCGCCGTCAACACCGGCGACGATTTCGAACATCTGGGGTTGACCATCTGCCCCGATCTCGATTCGGTGACCTATGCGCTCGCCGGGCTTAACGACACCCAGCGCGGATGGGGCGTGGCCGACGAGACCTGGCAGGCGATGGCGATGCTGCGCAAGCTTGGCGAGGCGGATTGGTTCAATCTGGGCGACCGCGATCTTGCTATGCATCTGGCGCGGGGCTGGCGGCTGCGAGCAGGCGAAAGCCTCAGCGCGATCACTGCGCGGCTCACCCGGCAACTCGGCATCGCCCATACGATCGTGCCGATGAGCGACAATCCGGTTCGCACTCAGGTTTGCAGCGAGGGCGAGTGGCTCGATTTCCAGCATTATTTCGTCGCCGAGCAATGCAAGCCAGTCGCGCAGGATGTGCGCTTTTCCGGCGTCGAAGTCGCGCAGGCCGCGCCGGGGCTGCTTGCTGCGCTGGAGCGGCCTGATCTGACGGCGATCGTGATCTGCCCTTCCAATCCCTGGCTCAGCGTCGACCCGATCCTGGCCTTGCCGGGTGTGCGGGAGCGTCTCGCCGCATCGAGCGCGCCGGTCATCGCGGTCTCGCCGCTGGTCGGCGGAGTTGCTCTCAAGGGACCGCTGGCCAAGCTGATGGCCGAATTGGGCCAGCCGGTCAGCAATCTGGCGATTGCCCTGCATTACAACGGCCTGCTCGACCACCTCGTGATCGACGAGGCGGACGCTGCCGATGCGCAGGCCTTGCGCGAGGCCGGGCTTTGCGCCACGGTCACGCAGACGGTGATGCGCGATGCGCAGGACCGGGAGAGACTGGCTAGAGAGGTTCTCGCTCTTGCAGGCGGGATGGATCGGGACGGATGAACACTGACGACGCGACGCTGATCGAACGGCTGCTTGCGGCCCCGCTCGAGGACCTGATGGCCGAGGCGCGCATGCGCCGCGCCGGGCGCGGCAAGCACGTCATGACCTATTCGCCCAAGGTGTTCATTCCGGTCACGCGGCTGTGCATGGACGTGTGCCACTATTGCACCTTCGCGACCACGCCGTCGCGGCTGGCCTCGCCCTATATGTCGATTGAGCAAGTGCTGGAGGTCGCCCGCGCCGGACAGGCTGCCGGATGCAAGGAAGCGCTGCTTACCTTCGGTGACGCGCCCGAGCGCCGCTACGGCGTTGCTCGCGACTGGCTGGCCGAGCGGGGCTATTCCCGCACCATCGATTATGTGCGCGACCTTGCCGAAGCGATCGTGCGCGAAACCGGCCTGCTGCCGCATATCAATGCCGGTCTGCTCGATGAGGCCGATTTTGCCATGCTGCGGCCGGTTGCGCCGTCCTGTGGACTGATGCTCGAAAGCACCTCGGATCGCCTGTGCGAAAAGGGCGGCGCACACCACGGCTCTCCCGACAAGGTTCCGGCATTGCGCATCGCTTCGCTGGCGGCGGCGGGACGCGCCAAGATGCCGATGACTACCGGCATCCTGATCGGGATCGGCGAGACCGCGCGCGAACGCATGGAATCGCTCATCGCTATGCGCGATCTGCACCGCGATCATGGCCATATCCAGGAAGTCATCGTCCAGAATTTCGCGCCGAAGCCGGGCACCAAGATGGCTGGCGCTCCCGAGGCGAGCGAGACCGATTTTCTGCGCGTGCTTGCCGCGGCCCGGATCGTCATGGACGATGCGGTTTCGGTCCAGGCACCGCCCAACCTCAACGATGAGCGGCTTGCAGAACTGATCGATTGCGGGATCGACGACTGGGGCGGAATTTCCCCGGTCACCCTCGATCACGTCAATCCCGAAGCGCCGTGGCCGGAGATTGAGCGGCTACGGGCGATCTGTGCCCGGGCAGGGCTGCCGCTGGCCGAGCGGCTGACGGTCTATCCGCGTTTCATCGACCTCGATAAGGGCGCGTGGCTCGATCCAGCGATACGTCCGGCGATCTACAAGCTGTCCGATTCCGAAGGGCTTGGCCGCGACAGCGAGTGGAGCCCCGGGCTGGTCATGGCTGTGCCTGGCACGCCCGAGCGCCCACTCGGTTTCCAGTACGAGGGCGCGGCGCGGCTTGAGTTGCGGCGCATCCTGTCGCGGGCGGCCAACGGCTATGAGCTGCGCGAGGAAGAAATTGTCGCGCTGTTCGAGGCGCGTGGAGCCGATGCCCAGGCCGTGATCGACGCTGCCGATGGCCTGCGCGCCGACGCGATGGGCGAGACCGTGACCTACGTAGTCAATCGCAATATCAACTATACCAATATCTGCACCCACGCCTGCTCGTTCTGTGCCTTTTCCAAGACATCGAGCAAGGCGGGCTTTCGCGACAAGCCCTACAACCTTGATCTCGAAGAGATTGCCGGGCGCGCCATCGAGGCCGTGGAGCGCGGCGCGACCGAGGTCTGCCTGCAAGGCGGCATCCACCCGAGCTATACCGGCGACACCTACATATCGATCCTGCGCGCAGTGAAGCAGGCTTGCCCCGATCTTCACGTCCATGCTTTCTCGCCGCTCGAAGTCACCCAGGGCGCGAACACGCTGGGCATGTCGATCCGCGATTACCTCGCGCGGCTGCGCGACGAGGGGCTGGGTTCGCTGCCCGGCACAGCGGCTGAAATCCTGCATGACGACATCCGCGCGCAGATTTGCCCGGACAAGCTGACCACGCGTGAGTGGCTCGGCGTGGTGCGCGATGCGCATCTCGTCGGCCTGCCCACCACCTCGACGATCATGTTCGGCCACCTCGAGCGGCCCGAGCACTGGGCGCGCCATCTGATCGAACTGCGCCGTCTCCAGGGCGATACCGGCGGCTTGACCGAATTTGTGCCGCTGCCGCTCGTCCACATGGAAGCGCCGATGTACCGGCGCGGCCAGAGCCGCAAGGGTCCGACCTGGCGCGAATCGATGATGATGCACGCGGTTTCGCGCATTGCCCTGTTTGGCGAGATCAACTCGATCCAGTGTTCGTGGGTGAAGCTGGGCGTCGATGGCGCGGCCGCTGCGCTGGCGGCGGGCTGCAACGATCTTGGCGGCGTGCTGATGAACGAGAGTATCAGCCGCGCGGCAGGCGCGGCCCACGGGCAGGACCTCAGCGTCGATGACCTTGAGCGCGCTTCGCAAATGGCGGGTCGCCCGCTGGCGCAGCGCACCACGCTTTACAAGAAGGTCGAGGCGCCGCTCGAGACGGTCGCCTGAACGGGAACGCTAGGTGCGGAACTGCTCCTCGGGCATCCACATGAATTCGACATAGTGGCCGAGCGAGGCGCGGCCATCGAAATAGGCGTATTTGGTCTGTCCCTCGCCGTAATCGCGCTCAATCGCGAGCGGGAAGCCTGACTGCGCGACCTCTTCCTTGAACGCCTGCCAGTCCGCCACGCGGCAGCAGGTGTGGTGAAAGCGCACCGTGCCGCCGTTGTCGGGGGCGTTGCCATAGATCCCGGTCTCGTCGCGCACCGGCTGGATCAGCTCGTAAGTCAGCCCGGCAAGCCGGAAGATCGCGACTTTCAGCTCCATGGCCTTCGGCCCGTCAGGTGTGTCGACCGTATCGTTCGAACGCAAGATGCGCGGCTCCTTTTTCAGGCCAGCGGCCTGGAAGGCGGCGATCGCGGCTTCGATGTCGTCGCAGACG
>JBIPOX010000129.1:0-5039 GCA_044378785.1 Novosphingobium sp. | reverse complement strand
CGCCGAAGGCGGGCTGGTCGCGCACAGCGAGGACGAATTGCAGACGATCCTGGCCGGGCGCACCGTCGACAACGAGTTTGCCGCCGAAGACAAGGCCATGGTTGCCACGACCACCACGACCCCTGCCGACCTGCTGCTGCAACTGCAGGTTTGGTCCGCATACCTCACCGCGCCCGGATACCGGCCAGAAGGCATCGAAAGCTATCGCCAGGACATCAACCGCTATTTCGCCCAGGCCATGGCTACGCCTGGTGCGGCGCTTTCCTCGCGCATTGGCGGAATCCTTTCGGACGACGATCCGCGCTTCACCCTGCAAGCGCCCGAGAAATATCGCGCCCTCACCTACGAGGCTTTCAGCGCGGGCATGGCCGACCGGATGCGCAATGGGGCCATCGAGATCGGCATGGCCGGCGATATCGATGAGGAAGCGGCAATCGCGGCCGTTGCAGCCACCCTCGCGGCGCTGCCCGCGCGCGAACCGGCGTTTCGCGACTATGCCGACCAGCCGCCAAGGCGCTTCTCCCAGGATCGCAAACAGCGCGTCCTTCGCCATACCGGCCCTGGCGATCAGGCTCTGGTACGGCTGGTCTGGCCCAGCCGCGACGACAGCGACCCGGTCGCTGCGATGGGGCTCGAACTGCTGGAGCGCGTGACCCGCATATCGATCACCGACACCTTGCGCGAGGCGCTGGGCAAGGCCTACTCGCCCGGTGCAGCGAGCCGTCCGTCGCGCGCCTGGTCCGGTTATGGCACGTTCGCCGTCACTGCCTCGGTCGCGCTTGACGAGCTACCCGAGACGCGCTCGGCAATCCGTGCCACAATCGATCGCTTGCGCAGCGCGCCGGTCAGCGAGGACCAGTTGCTGCGAGCGCGCCAACCGATGATCGAATCGCTCCACAACGCGCTCAAGACCAATGGCGGCTGGCTCTCGCTGGTCGATCGTGCACAAGGCGAGGCAGAGCGGATCGAGCGCTATCTCGAGGCCGAAAAACGCCTGATGGCGCTTACCGCCAAGGACGTGCTCGCAGCTGCGCAGCGCTATCTCGACCCAGCGCAGGCGCTCGAAGTGCTGGTTATTCCCGAGGGTGCCGAGGTGCCGAAATAGGCTTCACGCCGCGTGGTTGGGCCGGCTCTGCCGTCCGGTCCTGTCGGCCCATTCCTCGATCAGCCCATCGTAGAGCGGGTGATCGATCAGCGCGTACTTTTCGGGAAAGTCGAAATTGGCCGATTGCACTGCCCCGTGCTCCATCAGCTCGCGCATCATCTTGAGATGATTGGCTGCCGCTGTCACCCAGCCTCCGGTCGCCATATTGAAGCGCGCGCCAGCCACCGAAAAGCCCATCGTCGCCAAGGGAATGCTGTCTCCGAAGGCCTTGAGCAGCGCGGGCACTGGCTCCGGGCTTGGCGGGAAAAACACTACGTCCGCGCCGGCTTCGACATAGGCGTGACCGCGCTTGACCGCCTCATCGAAACTGCCAGTGCCGCCGCCGCCCATCTCGCTGGCATAGAGCTCGTCGCAGCGAGCAATGATGACGAAGTCCTGGCCTGAATCACGCTGGGCGCGCCGCGCCGCGTCGATCCGCGCCTGCTGGTCGGCGATCGACCACAGCCCGTTGACGTGCTTGGAATGCTTGGGATTGCGCTCGTCCTCGACATGGAACCCGGCGATGCCCTGCTGGATATAGCGGCGAGTGAAATGATAGGCGTCGGCGACTGTCTCGCCCAGCGTATCGGCATCGGCGATCAGCGGGATCGAGATGACGTTGGCGATCCGGCTCGCCTGCTCGATCTGCTCGACCTGCGAATAGACGCCGTTGTCAGGCACTGCATAGTGAAACGCGCTGCAGGCATGGCCACCAAGGTAGACGGCAGGGAAACCGACATGTTCGCATATCCGCCCAGTTATCGCCGAATAGGCGTCACCGCAGACGAAATGCTCACCCCCGTCGATCAGCGCACGCAGTTTTGCTCCCGGTGACGGCATCGCGATTCTCCCCTGTTTTCTTGGTGGACAACCGCTAACCCAATCGTTCGAGCGCGCAAACCAGTTCGTCGTAGTGCGAGATCACCGCATCTGCGCCCAGTTCATGTGCGGGCATGTCGTTATAGCCGAAATCAAGCGCGACACAGGGCATGCCGGCAGCGCGCGCGGCGCGGGTGTCATAGGTGGTATCGCCGACATAGGCAGCCCGCCCTCCACCACACCTGTTGACCATTTCGTGCAGCAGATCGGGCGCGGGTTTGGCCTTGCCCTGACCCAGCGAATCGCCACCGAGGATCAGCTCGAACCGGCTCGCCAGACCCAATTGCTCGAGCAGCGGCGTGGCAAGGCGTTCAAGCTTGTTGGTCACGACCGCCAGCCGCGCGCCGCGCGCCGCCAGCGCATCGAGCGCGGCCTCGCCGCCGGGAAACAGCGCGGAATGAACCGCAAGGTTAGCCGCGTAGTGATCGAGAAGCGCCCCCTGAAGGCGGTCGAACTCGGCCTCGCCGACCGGACCGCCGGACAGGTCGAGCGCTTTGGCGAGCAGCCGTTTAGAGCCACCGCCGACAAGGCTGCGTACGTTGTCCATCGGCACTTCCTGGCGTCCGCCCATACGCAGGGCATGGTTGAGCGCCACGGCAAGGTCGCCATGGGTATCGAGCAGGGTGCCGTCCAGATCGAAGCCGACGATTGCAAAGGGAAAGTCTGTCATCGCCCGGCTGATGGCGCGCCATAATGGAAACGGCAACAATTTGATGGCATGAGTGCCCACCATGACCGAACCAGACTCTCCGCTCGCCATCGTCGTCCTTGCCGCAGGCAAGGGTACCCGGATGAAAAGCGACCTGCACAAGGTGCTGCACCCGATCGCGGGAAGGCCGATGATCGAGCATCTGCTTGCAAGCTTCGCACAGCTCGCGCCGCAGCATCAAGTCGTGGTCGCGGGCCACGGCAAGGACCAGCTCGAGGCGGCTCTGGCGGGCCGCGCGACAATCGCGGTGCAGGAGCCGCAACTCGGCACTGCCCATGCCGCATTAATGGCTAAGCCCGCACTTTCTGGCTTCGATGGGCTCGTGCTTGTCTGTTTCGGCGATGGTCCCTTCCTCACGGCGGCGACGGTGCAGCGTTTATGCACTGCGCTCGACAACGACGTTAAGGTTGTGGTGCTGGGATTCCGGCCCGACGACAGTGCTGCCTACGGCAGGATCATCGCCGATGCCGACGGCAATGTTCGCAAGATGGTCGAACACAAGGACGCCAGCGCGGCAGAGCGGGCGGTCGATCTGTGCAATTCGGGCGTTATTGTCGCCCACAGCCGCGACATGTGGCGACTGCTGGAAGGCGTGAACAACAACAACGCGGCCGGTGAGTATTATCTGCCTGATGTCGCCACCATCGCCATCGCCGAAGGCGCGCGCGTTGTTGTTGTGGAAACGGACGCAAGCGAAGTTGCCGGGATCAACAGCCGCGCCGAACTGGCCGAGGCCGAGCGTCGCTGGCAACAGGCGCGCCGCGCGCAGGCGATGGCTGAGGGCGCGAGCCTGCGTGAACCAGAGACGGTGTGGTTCGCCTGGGATACCGGGCTGGGCCGCGATGTCACGATCGAGCCCAATGTCGTTTTCGGACCCGGCGTTAGCGTGGCCGACCAGGTCACGATCCGCGCTTTCAGCCACATTGAGGGCGCCACCATCGCGGCGGGCTGCGAGATCGGCCCATTTGCGCGGCTACGCCCCGGCGCGGTGATGATGGAAAAGGCCAAGATCGGCAATTTCGTCGAAATGAAGAAGGCAGTGCTCGGCCCCGGTGCCAAGGCCAACCACCTGTCCTATCTCGGCGACGCCGACATTGGCGCTGGCGCGAATATCGGCGCGGGCACCATCACCTGCAACTACGACGGCTATTTCAAATACCGCACCGAGATCGGCCCGCGTGCCTTCATCGGCTCGAACTCGTCGCTGGTCGCCCCCGTGCGGATCGGCGCGGACGCGATTGTCGGCGCAGGCAGCGCGGTTTCGCGCGATGTCGCCGATGGCGAACTGCGGCTGGTGCGCGCCGAGCAGCTGGTCAAGCCGGGCTGGGCCAACCGCTTTCACGACACGATGAAGAAAAAGAAGGCGGAAAAAAAGGGGTGATCCGCTCTCCATCTGGATAAAAAATTAAGCACGTTGAATTACCAAGCCTTGGTTTGCTTGGACTTATTTATTCGACGATGCCGCTGGAAAAGATGAAATTGCCGGAACACCGGGTTGACAAGGGACTTGTCCTGGGCGTTGGCATCGCCAGCGCGCTGATGGTCTATGTCATCGTCCGGTTTGGACTGTTCGGTGGTGTACACGAGCTGCTCGACAAGGGTGGCGCGCCAATGGCTCTGGTGCTGCTTGCTTCGCCCGTTTTTGTGATGGGAATGTCCGTACGCAGCATCATCCAGGCGAGAAACTATCTCATCGAATTGCGCAATCGCCTTAGCGAGCAGCGCGCCGCCAGCGAGCTGGCCAAGCGCGATTCCCTTACCGGGCTGCTCAATCGCCGCGGCATGCTGGAAGAAATCGAACATCTGGCCTCGTCCGCAAGGCTTTGCGACAAGGCGGTCGCCTTGATGGTGCTGGATCTCGATCACTTCAAGATGGTCAACGACGTTCACGGCCATCCCGTCGGCGACGATCTCATTCGCGATGTTGCAGAGCGCCTGCGCAACTGCTGCGCATCCGAAGTTCTTGTATCCCGCCTCGGAGGCGACGAATTCGCGCTGGCGCTTGATTTCGAGCCGGGATTCGAAATCGTGCCCGGCGCGCTCGCCGAGGCTGTGGTCGAGGCCCTTTCGCGAGTCTTCAAGATCGGCGGCTTGCCGGTGCATATCGGCGCGAGCATCGGAATTTCCGCATGCGTCGGCGGCGACTTCGCCCTGCCGCGGATGCTGCGCGAGGCCGACGTAGCAATGTACCGCGCCAAACAGGACGGTCGAAACTGCGTACGCTGGTTCGACTGTTCGATGGAAGCCGAATTGCGTGAACGCAGCGAGATCGAGGCGGAAATGCGCAAGTCGCTTGGCAACGGCGAA
>JBIPOX010000128.1:0-5041 GCA_044378785.1 Novosphingobium sp. | reverse complement strand
GGCCAGCTATGGGCTACCTGACACGGGCCTCTAACGAACGGAGTAAACCAGATGCGTCACAAGATTTCCGGCCGCAAGCTGCAGCGCAAGTCCGGCCACCGCGCCGCGCTGCTGCGCAACATGGCCGCCGCCCTGATCAAGCACGAGCAGATCCAGACCACCGCCGCCAAGGCCAAGGAACTCCGCCCCTATGTCGAAAAGCTGATCACGCTGGCCAAGCGTGGCGGGTTGTCCAATCGCCGCCTTGCCCATGCGCGGCTGATGGACGAGACCCAGGAGAAGAAGCTGTTCGAGGTGCTGGCCGAGCGTTACGCCGGCCGCGAGGGCGGCTACACCCGCATCATCAAGGCCGGCATCCGTGCTTCGGACGCCGCACCTGTCTCGATCATCGAACTGGTCGACCGTGACGTCGATGCCAAGGGCCAGGACAGCGGCCCGGTGATGAGCGAGGAATTGGATTTCGCCGAGGCGTAATCGCCGGTTAAGCCAGAGCATACCACAAGCACGGTCGCGGGTATTCACCCTGCGGCCGTTCTTGTATGTCGGGATCATGTCCGGAACCAGCAAAGCCCTGTTTGGTGTCGCGGTGGCGCTGATGCTGCCCATGCCGAGCGCGCTCATGGTCGTCGAAGCCCAGGAAACCATGCGACCCGCCGCTCAGCTTGCGCCCTTGGCCTATCCCGAAACCCGGCGCGATCCGCTGGTCGAAACGCTGTTCGGAGAGCGCGTCGCCGATCCCTACCGCTGGCTCGAGAACGACGTGCGCACAGATCCGCAAGTCGCGCGATGGGTCGCAGCGCAAAACCGCGTCACCCGGACCTATCTCGATGGCCTGCCACAGCGCGACTGGTTCGAGGCGCGGATCCGCTCGCTGCTCGATTACGAGCGCTTCGGCCTGCCGCGCAAGGCCGGGCGCGACTATTTCTATGAGCGCAATTCCGGCCTGCTCAACCAGCCGCAGCTGTTCGTGCGGCGCGGCTATGATGGCGAGCCCCGGCTGCTGCTCGATCCCAACACCTGGTCGGCTGACGGGGCCGATGCGCTCGACACCTGGGAGCCTTCGGCCAAGGGTCGCTATCTGGCGCTGAGCGTGCAGGCCGGCGGCAGCGACTGGCGGACCCTGCGGGTGCTCGACGTGAAGACCGGCAAGATGCTCGACGACGAAGTGCGTTGGGCCAAGTTCACCCGGATTGCCTGGATTGGCGAGGAGGGCTTTTTCTATTCGCGTTTTCCCGAACCCAGCGAGGGCCTCGCCTATACCGGGCTGAATTTCGATCATGCGATCTGGTATCACCGGATCGGCACGCCGCAAACGGCAGACGAGCTGGTTTTCGCTACGCCGGAGCGGCCTGAAACCAAGCACACCATCGAAGTGACGCGCGATGGCCGCCACGCGGTTATCGCCAGTTCGACCGGGACCGACGGGCGTTATGAATTGCGGGTGCTCGATCTGGCCCAGCGCGGCAAGACTGGCTGGCGAACGCGCACGCTCGTTACTGGTTTTGACCACGATTGGGCGCTTGTCGAGGGAATGGGCAAGAAGCTGTGGTTCGTCACCAACAAGCAAGCGCCGCGCTATCGCCTCGTCTCGGTCGACCTCGCCAAACCCACGCTGCGATGGGACGAGATCATTCCAGAGGGCAGGGACATCTTGCGCCATGCCCGGATTATCGGCGATCATCTGGTCGCCTCGTTCCTCCAGGATGCGAGCTCGCGCGCGCTGATCTATAACCTCGACGGCAAGTCGGTGCGTTCGATTTCGCTCAATGGAATCGGCAGCGCTTCGGGCTTCCGCGGCGAACCGGGCGATCCGGAGACGTTCTATTCCTTCTCCAGCTTCAACCGTCCGACCTCGATTTTCCGGATGGATCTGCGCACCGGAAAGTCAGACGTCTTCGCTGCGCCAAAGACCGGTTTCGTGCCTGGCGACTATGACGTCGCGCAGCGCTTCTTCACCTCGAAGGACGGCACCCGGGTGCCGATGTTCATCGTGCGCAGCAAGGCGGCGGCCATTGCGGGCAAACCCCTGCCAACGCTGCTCTACGGCTATGGCGGGTTCGACGTAGCGATCACCCCGGGCTTCTCCGCGATCCGCATGGCCTGGCTCGAAGCGGGCGGGGCATTCGCTATGGCCAACCTGCGCGGTGGCGGCGAGTATGGCCGCGAGTGGCACGATGGCGGGCGGCTTGCCAACAAGCAGAACGTGTTCGACGATTTCATTGCGGCAGGCGAATTCCTCATTGCAGAGGGGATCACTCCCAGGGGCAGGCTCGCGATCCAGGGCGGCTCCAACGGCGGCCTGCTGGTCGGTGCGGTCGTCAACCAGCGGCCCGACCTGTTTGCTGCGGGAAATGCGGCGGTAGGCGTGATGGACATGCTGCGTTTCAACCGCTTCACTGCGGGCCGCTACTGGGTCGACGACTATGGCGATCCCGGCATCGAGAAGGATTTCCGGGTGCTGCGCGCCTATTCGCCCTACCATAACCTGCGCGGCGGCCCGGACTTCCCGGCGATGCTGGTGACCACGGCCGATACTGACGACCGGGTCGTGCCGGGGCACAGCTTCAAATATGCAGCCGCGCTGCAGGCCAGCGCGCCGGGCGAGCGGCCGCGCCTGATCAGGATCGAGACCCGCGCCGGGCACGGATCGGGCAAGCCCACCGACAAGGTTGTCGAGGAAGGCGCGGACGTGCTGGCATTCCTCGCGCATTGGACCGGGTTGCAGGTGCCACCGACCGAGAGGTAACTGGCAACCTGTTACGTTCATATAAATGGCATATATTATGAACACCCACTGTCGGTGCAATTCAGCATCACCTCACCGGCAGCGTGGCACAAGCAGTCCATCGCAGGCATTCCCGCCAGCGATGTGAATGCGAGGACCACGACCATGAGACCTTTCACCAGCACCTTGTCGAGAACGCTGGTGGGCACGGTGGCCGCCGCTGCAATGGCGCTCACCTCGGCCAGCCCCGTTCTTGCCCGTGCGCCCGGCCATGATGGCATCGGCGCGGGCGAAGTTATCGCGGGTGCCTTGATTATCGGAGGAATCGCTGCGGTTGCGGCGGCCGCGTCGAACAACGATCGCGACCGCTACGATACGCGCTATGGCGGTCGCTACGACGACGACTATCGCTATGGCGGCGACTACCGCTACGACCGCGCCGGTTATGGCCGAGGCGGATCGCGCCGTGCAGTCGAGACCTGCGTGCGCGCTGCCGAACGTGATGCCAGTCGCTGGGTGCGCGGGCGTGCCGATGTCACCCAGGTGACCTTCATCGATCGCATCCGTGGTGGCTATTCGGTGCGTGGTCGCATCGCGGTCGAGGATCGCGGCCGTGATTGGGATCGCGGCGACTATCGCTGGGGCCGCGATGGCACCGATAGGGGTCGGTTCGAATGCGAGGTGCGCAACGGACGGATCGCCAGTCTCGATTTCAGCGGCATTCGCGGCCTGCGCTGAGAAACTTGCGGCAACCGGGCGGTTCGGCCATAGCTTGGCTCGGGCCGCTTGGTCGCCGGAAGCTAGGCCATGTTCTTCCAGTCTGGAGACGGTTCATGATCAAATTGCTTTCTTCTGCTCCGGTGCGGGCGCTTGCCTGCGCCGCTGCGCTTTCGCTTACCGCGACGCCTGCCATGGCGCGCCATTGGCACCGAGATCGCGGCATCGACAGCGGCGACGTGCTCGCCGGGGTGCTGATCATTGGTGGCATCGCAGCAATTGCCTCGGCAGCGAGCAAGGCCAATCGGGATCGCGAGGGCCGCGATGTTCGCGACGAGCGCTATCCCCAGAGTCGCTATCCTGACAGCCGCTATCCCGACAATCGCGACTGGCGCGAGCGGGATAGCGACTACGCCGCGCGGCGCGGATCGGACAGCGCAGGCCGGTCCGACTGGCGCGGTGCGGGCAATATCGACGGCGCGGTCAGTGCTTGCGTTGCCGAGGTCGAGCGCGGTGAGCGCCGGGTCGGCACGGTCGAGGGCGTGAACCGTGAGACCGACGGCTGGCGGGTGGATGGCCAACTCGAAGACGGACGCGCGTTTAGCTGCATCGCCGATGCCGAGGGCCGGATTCGCCGCGCCACGGTCGACGGACGCGCGCTGACCTAACTCTGATTTCGGCCATAGGCCGGGATCGCCAGCCCCCAATAGATCGCCGCGCCGCGCAGGAGAAAACCGGCGCTCGCGGCGATCGCCCATGACAAGGCATCGGGCACGCCCGCCATGGGTCCGATCGCGGCCAGGCCCGCGGCGAGTGCGGCTGCGGTAACGTAGAGCTCGGGCCGCATCAGGATCGAGGGTTGCCCGGCGAGCACATCGCGCATGATGCCGCCGACGCAACCGGTGATGATCCCCATCATCACTGCCGGGAGTGGCGGCACTGCGTATTCCAGCGCCTTGACCGTGCCGAGCACGGAATAGGCGGCCATGCCCGCCGCATCGGCCCATTCAAGCAATTGCCGCTCCCACCAGCGGCGCGGCGTGAACCAGGCGATCAGCGCCACTGTCATGCACAGCGGGGCGACCCAGGGATCGCGCACCCAGAACACCGGCGCGCCGATCAGCAGGTCGCGCACCGAACCGCCGCCGACCCCGGTGACCACGGCAAAGAAGGCCATGGTGACGAATGTCTGGCGCAGGCGTGAAGCAAGCAATGCCCTGGACAGCGCGAATACCGCGATGCCCGCAAGGTCGAGCAGCGTGAACAGATGCGGCAGGACCGGGGCGAGGGTGGCGGGGCTCGCGCTCACATGTGGATCGGCTTGCCGCGTACCGCCATCGCCGCTTCCTTGATTGCCTCGGAATGGGTCGGGTGAGCGTGGCAGGTATAGGCGATGTCCTCGCTGGTCGCGCCGAATTCCATGCCCAATGCTGCTTCAGCGATCATGGTTCCGGCCAGTGAAGCAATGGCCCAGACGCCCAGAACTCGGTCGGTCTGCGCATCGGCAATGACCTTGACGAAGCCTTCGGGCTCGCGATTGGTCTTGGCGCGGCTGTTTGCGAGCATCGGGAACTTGCCGACCCTGATCTCGCCCCCTGA
>JBIPOX010000160.1:0-4571 GCA_044378785.1 Novosphingobium sp. | reverse complement strand
CGGAGCTGCGCTCACGCGGCCTGAAACTCGTGATCCAGGTGCCCTGCTACAACGAGGAAGCGACGCTCGCGCAGGTGCTTGCCGACCTGCCGCACGCCATCGACGGCATCGGCGAGATCGAAGTGCAGATCATCGACGATGGCTCGACCGACCAGACCGTCGAGGTGGCCCTCGCCAACGGCGCACACCATGTCTTGCGCAATGCCGGCAACAAGGGCCTTGCACGTAGTTTCCAGGCAGGCATCAATCATGCCATTGCCGTTGGCGCAGACATCATCGTCAATACCGATGGCGACCACCAGTACCCCGGCCGCTACATCGCCGATCTTGTCCGTCCGATTGTTGAGGGCAGGGCCGATGTCGTGGTCGGCGACCGCAAGCCGGGCGACAATCCCGAATTCTCGCCGCTCAAGCGTTTTCTCCAGCGCTTCGGCACGCGCGTGGTGCGCGGCTTGTCGGGCGTCGACGTGACCGATGCGGTCTCCGGGTTTCGCGCCTACAGCCGCACCGCCGCGCTCAAGATCAATGTCATGACCAAGTTCAGCTACACCACCGAGACGCTGATCCATGCGGGGCAGAGCGGCCTCAATGTACTTTCGGTTCCGGTCGAGACCAATTCGGCGACGCGCCCTTCGCGCCTGTTCACTTCGATGGCGGCCTTCCTGCGCAAGCAGGTAGTGACGATCCTGCGCAGCTATTTCATGTATCGCCCGCTTTCGGCATTCCTGACGCTGGGCCTGATCATGACCGCAATAGGGTTGGTGCCGATTGTCCGCTTTGTCTGGTTCTATGCGATCGGCCAGGGCGATGGGCACGTGCAATCGCTGGTGATTGGCAGCCTGTTCGTTTCGGTCGGCTATATCACCAGCGTGATCGCTTTCCTGTCCGACGCTATCGCGACGAATCGCCGCCTGACCGAGGAGTGCCTCGAGCGATTGCGCAAACTCGACGCCGAGCGGCGCAGGACCAGGCGATGAGCGCAGCGGCGACTGCGCCTTTGCCCGAACAGGCCGGGATCGGCCCGCGCTGGACCGCAGGCCAGAGTGTGGCGATTGCGATTGCTCTGGCTGGCGCGATGCTGATGGCAGCGATTGCATCAGGTTATCTCTACGCAGTGCCGCACCATTTCGTCGGCGACCATATCTACGATCTCTATGCGCAAGCGCTGTTCGTCGAGCACCGCTGGGACTTGCCGATGCGCGACCTCAAGTACGAGGGGCATTTCAGCGCAGATGGCACCGGCTATCTCTATTACGGCCTGCTGCCGCTGCTGACCCGCCTGCTGTTGATGCCTTTTGTCGAGTTTCCGACGACCTGGGTCTCGGCCTTCTCGATGTGGTTCTGGGCCGTGCTTGGGACATTGGCCTGGCACCGCGCGTTCTGGCTGGCACTTGCCCATGGGGCGGGCGGCAGCGAGCGGATCGGCGGCTGGGCCTCGGCGTTGCTGGCCAGCGCGGTGTGGTTTGCCGGACCGGGTCTGCTGCTGTCCGCGACCGCCGCTGTCTACGATGAGCCGATTGCCGCTGCCTTTGCAACCAGCGGCGGCTTCATGCTGGTGATCGCCCATGTCGCCTTTGGCAAGCTGACGCTGGAGCGCGCGATGGTGCCGCTGGCCGTGCTGGCCGGACTAACCGTCCACGCGCGGCCCCACATTGCCGTTGGTCTCTATCTCGCGGTCTGCCTGATCGCGCTTGTCCTGGTGCTGCGCGGCGGCTGGCCGCGCTGGCGCAGGGCGACGGCCGCGATGGCGATCCTGGGCGCGTTCGGGCTGGCGCTGATCGCAGTCAATGCTTTGCGCTTTGGCAATCCGGCGACGGTCCATGGCGGCTTTTCGGAAGAAAAGGTCCAGTATTCCTCGATCTTCTGGGAGATCGAGGGCAAGGATAGCCCTCGTGCCATCGCCTTTACCCAGGTTGGACAATTCAGCGTCAGCCGGATCGTGCCCAATGCGCTTGTCTACTTCGGTTCTCCGCCTAGCGGCCTAGGCTACGACGGTGCGATCGGCGCGCTCGAGGCTGCGCACCGCAACATGCTTGCCGACAACGACCTGGTCTCGATCGCCGATCCCAAGGTCGGAACGATATTCCTGTGGCCGGTGTGGACCTTGCTGATGCTTGTCGGCCTGTTTCAACGCTCGACCTGGCGCATGCCGGGGGCAGCGGGCATGGCCGCCGTCGCGGTTTCGACCTTGCTGGTGCTCAGCTACATGTCAATCACCTTGCGCTATCACGTCGATATGTGGTCGCTACTGGCCTTTCCGGCGCTGTTCGGCCTTGCTGCCGTAGCGCAAAAGTCCATGGCTGACGGACGTGCGTTGCGCAGCTGGCGGACCGTTCTGATCGTGCTGGCGACTCTCGGCATGTTCGTAACCTTGCAAAAGACCGTGCATTTGCGCGCGATGAACAGCGATATGGAAGGCGCATGGTCTCGGGAGACTTGCTTGAAACTCACTGCTCGCAAGGGCTTTACGCCTGAACGCGCAGAGCAGATCTGCGCCAAGAGCAGCGGGATGGGAGGCACGCGATGAGCGAAGCGGTTCTGGTCGCCAAGCGCGGCTATGTCGGACTGATGCGCGCGACTCGCACCGTGCTGGCACCGCTCGGCCTGGGCGAAAGCCCGGTCAGCGCGCGCGAGCATCGCTATCGCCACTGGTTGCAGAGCCTGCTTGCGATCTATGACATCGACGCCCTGATCCGGCTCGACGTGCCATGGTGGACCTATGACGCGATCGCCAAGGTCGAGGACTTTCTTGTCTCGCGTCCCGGCGCGCGCGTGTTCGAGTATGGCAGCGGAGCAAGCACTGTCTGGCTGGCCAAGCGCGCCGGCAGCGTCATCAGCATCGATCACGACGCGCCGTGGGTCGAATTTTCCGCGCCTCGCCTTGCCGAGCTGGGCAATGCCCGGGTCGAACTGGTACCTGCCGATGCCCGGCCCGATGCCGATCCGCGTTTCCTTTCAGGCAAGCCCGGTTACCGGGGCAAGACCTTCCGCGCCTATGTCGAGGCGATCGACGCGCACGAGGGCCTGTTTGACCTCATCGTCATCGACGGGCGCGCGCGCGCTGCCTGCCTTGCCCAGGCAATCGACCGGCTGGCACCGGGCGGCCTGATCGTTTTCGACAACTCGCACCGCGCCCGCTACCGCAAGGCGATTGCCGAAAGCGGGCTTCGCGCCGAAGTGTTGCGCGGGCTTGTCCCTTCGTTGCCAGCCCCCGACCAGACAACCCTGCTGCGGGCGTGATCGCGCTCAGGCTTCAGGCCGCATCAGGCCGCGCACGAAATCGATGAGGCCGGTCTGGCGCATGCGTCGCTGCCGCTCGGCCTGGAGAATCTCGAACACCCGCGCATAGCAGGTTTCGACATCGTCGTTGACCAGCACATAGTCATAGCCGTCCCAGTGGCTGATCTCGGACTGCGCCCGCGCCATCCGGCTGGCGATCACTTCGGGACTGTCGGTCGCCCGCCCGGTCAGGCGACGGCGCAATTCATCGAGACTGGGGGGCAGCAGAAAGACCCGCACGACATCGGTTTCCATGCGCTGGTAAAGCTGCTGTGTTCCCTGCCAGTCGATATCGAACAGGAAATCCTCGCCTGCTTTCAGCCCCTGCTTGATCTGCGACTTTGGTGTGCCGTAGCTGTGGCCGAAGACATGCGCCCATTCGAGGAACTTGCCTTCCGCGATCATCTGCTCGAAACCGGGCCGGTCAGTGAAGAAGTAATCCTGCCCCTCGACCTCGCCGGGCCGCATTGGCCGGGTCGTCGCCGAAACCGACAAGCGGATATGCGGGTCGCGCTCGAGCAGCATGCGCGAGATCGTCGTCTTGCCCGCGCCCGAAGGCGAGGACAGCACGAACATCAGTCCGCGCCGTTTCAGGGTGGAGAAGGTCTGGTCTGAAGGTGACTGGCTGGCCATGTCCGCTGATGGCCGCGCCATGCGCGCAAATCAAGGGTCCTGCGGGTCCTTCGCCCCGGTCGGATCGTTTGTTGTTTCGTCTTCGACCTTACGACGGCGGCGGTCATAGAGTGTCTTGGCGAGCAATCCGCCGCCAACCAGGATCGCTCCGGGCACCGAACGGGTGGCAAGGCGGGTCAGCGCGGCACCAGCCAGGGTCTGGGTCAGCGAGCGGTCCTTGAGCAGGCTGCGCGCCTTGCCAGGCGCATAGCCTTTGCCCAGCAGGCCGTGCTCAAGCCCGCGTCGCACCAGCTCCATCCCGCCGGTCAGCGCCAGGTTGGCGAGCAGCAGGTTGGTCGCGGGATCAGTGCTTGGCCCAACAAAACCGTCCGGCTTGTCGCCGATCGCGGGCGATGCCTCCGGCTCGCTGGCCGCGCTCGGCGCTTTCGCCTTGCCGCGCCCGGTCACTGCCAGCTCACTTCTTCTTGCCGAAATCCACGGTGACGACATTCGATCCGTCATCGCCGCCAGAGCTATCGCCGTCCGGCCCGTCGTTTTCCGCACCACCCGGCGGCTCCTGTGCGTTGCCGTCGTCGGTCGCCTGGAATTGCAGCCCGAAATCGACTGCCGGATCGACAAAGGCAGTGATCGCCGAGAACGGGATCACCAGTTTGGCGGGA
>JBIPOX010000127.1:0-5048 GCA_044378785.1 Novosphingobium sp. | reverse complement strand
GGCCGTTCGGCCTGGGGCGACTGGTCGATGACCATCCCTGGCTTGGGCATGTAACGATCAGCGATCCCGACGGCCTTGGCCTGTTCGCCGAGCTCGGCATTGTCCTGTTGCTGTTCTCGATCGGCTTGGAGCTGTCGTTCAACCGGCTGTGGAACATGCGGCGCCTGGTGTTCGGGCTTGGTTCGCTGGAACTGCTCATCATTGGCGCGGCGCTGACTTTCATTCTGGCCGCCTTGGGACAGTCCATGCCCGGCGCGCTGGCACTCGGGCTCGCCCTGGCTCTCTCGTCCACCGCGCTGGTGTTGCGCATCACCGACACCAACACGCCGGTCGGCCGTGCCGCGCTGGCAATGCTGCTGTTCGAGGACATCGCGATTGTCCCGATCATCTTCCTGCTCGGCGCGCTCGGCACCCAGGCCGCCAGCGAGCAAGGGGCGCTGGTCGAGACCCTCGCCCTTGGCGCTGCGGTGATCGTCGCCCTGCTGGTGCTTGGCCGGTTCCTGCTGCCGCCGCTGTTTGCGCAGGCAGCCCGGACGAAAAGCCCGGAAGTGTTCCTTGCCGCCAGCCTGCTGGTGGTAATCGGCGCTTCGCTGGCTACGGCGGCCGTCGGCCTGTCGCCGATTGTCGGCGCACTTATCGCCGGGCTGCTGATCGCCGAAACCGAATATCAGAGCGAGGTCGAGCATATTACCGAGCCGTTCAAGGGACTGGCACTGGGTGTCTTCCTGATCACCATCGGCATGAGCATCGATCTGCACACGGTGTGGGAGAACCTCTGGACGATCCTGGCCGCGACCATTGGCGTGCTACTGCTCAAGGCGGCTGTGACCGGGCTGCTGCTGCGGCTGATGGGCGCGCGGCCAGGCACTGCGACCGAAACCGGCATCCTCATGTCCAGCCCTTCGGAAACCACGCTGATCGTGCTGAGCGCGGCGACTGTCGCGCAGTTGATCCAGCCTGGTACTGCCCAGTTCTGGCAGATCGTCACTGCGCTGGGGCTGACGGTGACGCCGATTCTCGCCATGCTGGGGCGCTTTGCTGCGCGCCGGGTCGACAGGCTCGATGCTGCCCCGCCGATCGAGGCAGGCGGCGACCAATCGCGCGCGATCATTGTCGGGTTCGGCCGGGTCGGCAGGCTGGTCGCCCAGATGCTGGACCGCCACGGCAAGCCCTATCTCGCCATCGATGGCGACAGCGATATCGTTACCCAGGCGCGGAGCAAGGGCTACAAGGTGGTCTATGGCGACGCGCAGGGCAGCACCGCGCTCGACAAGCTCGGCCTCGATCAGGCCAGCGCGGTGATCATCACGATGGACGAGCCGGTTGCCGCGCACCACATCATCAGGCGGCTGCGCAAGCGGTTTGCCGATCTGCCGATCATCGTGCGCGCCCGCGACGCCGGCCACGCAGCTGCGCTCTATCGCGACGGTGCCTCGCACGCGGTCCCCGAAACGCTCGAAAGCTCGCTGCAATTATCCGAAGCGGTGCTGGTCGATCTTGGCGTGGCGATGGGCCCGGTGATCGCATCGATCCACGAAAAGCGCGACGAAATGCGCGCGCAGATCATGGAAGAAGGCGAGCTTGAGGAAATGCCCAAGCTCAGGACCGGCAGGCTTGCCGAGCGCGAATCCTAGTCAGCGCGCGCGAGTCAACCGCGCCGACATGCCGCCAACACCTTCGACGGTCGCGGTCTGGCCGCGCGTCAGGGTTACAGTGCGACTGAACCCGAAACTGTCATTCCCTTCGCCCTTGCAGGGTGCGACCGGCCTCGACCAGTTGAGATTGACGGTGAAGCGATCGGGCTGCTGCGGAGAGTTGTAGCGGCTGATCCCCAGGTTCATGTTCTCGCTCGTGGTGTTGTACTGGCCAGGTGTCAGCGTCTGGCCCGGGCATGGCTCGGCATATTCGCTGCGCGACTGCGAGAAGCTCGCGCTCCCGTAAGGCCCGCCGATCCGCAGCGAGCCGGACCAGATCAGCTCGCGGCCATCATAGACCGCAATCGCGATTGTCTCGGCGGGAGGAGCCTCGGTCGAAACGCTGCTTCCATCTATGGACTTGGCGACGGCTTCGCTAGCTCGCGTGGTTGTAAGCTGGGCATCCTTGGCCAGAGCAGGCGAGAGCTGAGCCGCGCCTAGAAGGCAGGCTGTCAAAGCGAGTGAGTGTTTGAACATCGGCTAGGTCCCTCCCCAACTGCGAGAGGCCTATCGTGGCCTCAGGAGCTTAACGCGGCCTTTACGGCCTCCACCGCGACTGCTGCCTTGTCGCCGTCGGGACCGCCGCCTTGCGCCATATCGGGACGGCCTCCGCCACCCTTGCCGCCCAGCGCCTCGACCCCCAGGCGGACCAGCTCGACCGCGCTGAACCGATCGGTGAGATCGTCAGTCACTGCCACGGCCATCGCCGCCTTGCCTTCGTTGAGCGCACAGATCGCCGCGACGCCCGAACCGAGCTGCTGCTTTGCCTGATCGAGCAGGCCGCGAAGCTCCCTGGCGTCGAGCCCGTCGATGACCTGGCCGGAGAACCTGACCCCGCCGATCTCCTCGACCGCACTCGCGGCTGGTGCGCCGCTGCCCGACGTGCCGCCGCCGCCCAGGGCCAGCGCTTTTTTGGCTTCGGCCAGTTCGCGCTCCAGCTTCTTGCGCTCATCAAGCAGCGCCGCAAGGCGCGGGCCGATCTCTTCGGGCGCGGTGCGCAGCAGCCCGGCCGCTTGCTTGAGCGCATCCTCGCGGCCGACCAGCCAGAGCCGCGCTGCCTCGCCAGTAAGCGCCTCGATCCGGCGCACGCCCGAGCTGACCGCGCTTTCGGACACGATCCGCAGCAGTGCGATGTCGCCTGTGGCGCGCACGTGGGTGCCGCCGCACAGCTCGACCGAATAGGCGCGGCTATCCTGCCCTGGCAGAGGCCGGCCCATCGCCAGCACCCGCACCTCATCGCCATATTTCTCGCCGAACAGCGCCATCGCGCCTGCCGCTACTGCGTCGTCCGGGGTCATCAACCGGGTGGTCACCTCGGCATTGGCGCGGATCTCGGCATTCACCTCGGCCTCGATCGCGGCGACATCCTCATCCGACAGCGGCTTGGGATGCGAGAAATCGAAGCGCAGCCGGTCCTGCGCGACAAGCGAGCCCTTCTGGGTGACGTGTTCGCCTAGCCTGCGGCGCAGCGCGGCATGCAGGAGGTGGGTTGCCGAATGGTTGGCGCGGATCGCCTCGCGCCGCGCGGTGTCGAGCGCCAAGTGGACCGTATCGCCCTTGCTGATCGTCCCGGCTTCAACCCGCGCGTGATGCGCATGGAGGCGGCCCAGCGGCTTGCTGGTCGCGGTAACCGAGAGGCACAGGCCATCGTCGCCGGTAATCGTGCCGGTATCGCCGGTCTGGCCGCCGCTCTCGCCATAGAACGGGGTCTGGTTGGTCAGCACGATCACATCGGCACCCGTCGATGCGGTGGAGACCTCGCGTCCGCTTTGCACCAGGGCAACGACCTGGCCGTCTCCGGCAGCGACAGTGTAGCCAGTGAACTCGCTGGCACCCTCGCGGTCGGCAATGTCGAACCACACCTCCTCGTCGCTGGCCTGGCCCGATCCCTTCCATGCAGCGCGCGCTGCGGCCTTCTGCCCGGCCATGGCCTGATCGAAACCATCGCGATCGACGCCGACACCGCGCTCGCGCAAGGCATCCTCGGTGAGATCATAGGGAAACCCGTAGGTGTCGTAGAGCCGGAAGGCGACATCGCCAGGCAGGCTCGCACCTGCGCCAAGCCCGACCGTTGCCTCGTCGAGCAGCTTGAGGCCATTGGCGAGGGTGCGGCGGAACTGATGCTCCTCGCGCTCGAGCACTTCCTCGATCAGCGGCTGAGCGCGCGCCAGCTCGGGATAGGCGTGGCCCATTTCATCGACCAGGGTCGGCACGAGGCGGTGCATCACTGGCTCGGCCGCACCGAGCAGGTGGGCATGGCGCATAGCGCGACGCATGATCCGGCGCAGGACATAGCCCCTGCCCTCGTTCGAGGGCAGCACACCATCGGCCAGCAGGAAGCTGGTCGAGCGCAAGTGATCGGCAATGACCCGGTGGCTGGCGCGATGCGCGCCCTCTGCCAAGACCCGGATTACGTTCTGCGAGGCATCGAGCAGGCCACGGAAAGTATCGGTATCGTAGTTGTCGTGAACCCCTTGCAAGACGGCTGCGATCCGCTCGAGGCCCATGCCGGTGTCGATCGAAGGGCGCGGCAGCGAGACACGCTCGCCATCGGCGCGCTGGTCGAACTGCATGAACACCAGGTTCCAGATCTCGACGAAGCGGTCGCCGTCCTCGTCCGGGCTGCCGGGAGGGCCGCCAGCGATGTGCTCACCGTGATCGTAGAAGATCTCCGAACAAGGACCACACGGGCCAGTATCGCCCATCGACCAGAAGTTGTCCGAAGTAGCGATGCGCACGATCCGCTCTTCGGGCAGGCCGGCAATCTTGCGCCACAGGTCAAAGGCCTCGTCATCGGTGTGATAGACAGTGACGGTCAGGCGCTCTGCCGGAAGCTCCCACTCGCGGGTGAGCAGGGTCCAGGCGTGGACAATCGCCTGTTCCTTGAAATAGTCGCCGAACGAGAAATTGCCGAGCATCTCGAAGAAGGTGTGGTGGCGCGCGGTATAGCCGACATTGTCGAGATCGTTGTGCTTGCCCCCGGCGCGCACGCACTTCTGCGATGAAGCGGCGCGCTGATAATTGCGTGTCTCGAGCCCAGTGAAGACGTTCTTGAATGGCACCATGCCGGCATTGACGAACATCAAGGTGGGATCGTTATGCGGCACCAGGGGAGCAGAGGCGACCGCCTCGTGCCCGGCTCCGGCAAAATAGTCGATAAAGGACCGGCGGATGTCGTTGGTCGAAATCATAAGCGCGCCGATAAGCCACCCGCGCCCGGGCGACAAGCACCAAGGGGCGGATTATCCTGCCAGTCCTGGCTTCTCAGCCTTGTCGATGGTCGGGTCCAGCGGTCCAGCAGCGCACGGCCCCGTCCGACCCCGCAGGGAGATCAGAAGAGACCGGGCATTGCCG
>JBIPOX010000144.1:0-4723 GCA_044378785.1 Novosphingobium sp. | reverse complement strand
CAATCGAGGATCACATCGCCTTCTACCGCGCCGAAGGCTACCATCAGGACTTCATGGCGAACAATCCAAACCATGCCTATATCCGCCGGTTGGACGCGCCAAAGGTGCGCGGCCTTGCCCGCCTGTTTCCGCAGGCCTACAGGAAGAAATTCATCAGGGGCTGACTGCAGCCCATATCCCCGCGCTGCGTGCGGGCTTGGAAATCCGGACATGGGTGAGCACAGGCATCTCGAGCACAGCGGCAGCGGACTGCTCAAGGCGGCGCAATCCTCGTTCAGCGAGGCAGGCGAGCAATGGACCGAGATGCGCGGCGATGTTTACGAGGCGCTGGCCGGGTGCGAGCGTCCGGCCTCGGCTTACGATCTTGCAGAGATGGTCTCGATGGCGCGCGGCAAGCGGGTCGCGCCCAACAGTGTTTACCGCATCCTCGACCTGTTCGTGCGCACGAACCTTGCGCGCAGGGTCGAGAGTGCCAACGCCTATGTAGTCAACAGCCATCCCGGCTGTCAGCACGACTGCATTTTCCTTATCTGCGATTCGTGCGGTGAGGCCACTCATGTCGACGACGACAAGCTGACCGGCTCGCTGGTTGCGGCCGCTGCCCAGGCCGGCTTCGTCGACATCAAACCGGTAATCGAACTGCGCGGCATATGCGCGGCTTGCAGCTGACCCGGATCGGGTTTGCAGAGCCGTTGTAGTGGCGTTGCAGTCGGCTTGCATGAGCGCCCGAATGCGAAGCGAACCGTTTTTGCCTGTCCTTTCTGTGACAAATGTCATATTGCCTTAAGGACATGTCGACATCCCACCACCCTGAGTGAACACACCTGATATGATGGTCGAATCGGAGACACCCCTTCTCGACACGGTAAACACCCCGGATGACCTGCGCGGCCTCGACCGCCAGCTCCTGCCGCAATTTGCCGACGAATTGCGCACCGAGCTGATTGCAGCAGTCGGGCAGACTGGCGGCCATCTCGGTTCGGGTCTGGGCGTGGTCGAACTGACCGTGGCGGTCCACTATGTGTTTGATACGCCGCGCGATCGCCTGGTGTGGGATGTCGGCCATCAGGCCTATCCGCACAAGATCATCACTGGCAGGCGGGACCGTATCCGCACCCTGCGCCAGGGCGGCGGCCTGTCGGGTTTCACCAAGCGCGCCGAAAGCGAGTACGATCCGTTCGGCGCTGCGCACAGCTCGACCTCGATTTCCGCGGCACTGGGCTTTGCCGTCGCCAACCAGTTGAAAGGCGAGCCGGGGCGCGGGATCGCAGTGATCGGCGATGGCGCGATGAGCGCGGGCATGGCCTACGAGGCGATGAACAACGCGCGCGCCGCCGGTAACCGGCTGGTTGTCATCCTCAACGACAACGACATGTCGATTGCCCCGCCGGTGGGCGGGCTTTCGGCCTATCTGGCCCGCATCGTATCGTCTGAGTCCTTCCTGCAAGTGCGTGAATTTGCGCGCAGATTCTCGCGCAAGCTGCCCGAGCCGCTGCACCGCGCCGCGCACAAGGCGGACGAATTCGCGCGCGGCATGGCGATGGGCGGCACCCTGTTCGAGGAGCTCGGCTTCTACTATGTAGGACCGATCGACGGCCACAATCTCGATCAGCTTGTGCCGATCCTCGAGAATGTGCGCGATGCGATCGAGGGGCCGTGCCTGGTCCACGTCGTCACCCGCAAGGGCAAGGGTTACGGTCCTGCCGAGGAAAGCGCCGACAAGTATCACGGCGTTCAGCGATTCGATGTCGTCACCGGCGAGCAGCAGAAAAGTGCCGCCGGTCCGCCGAGCTATACCGGCGTTTTCGCGCAGGCCCTGATCGCCGAGGCCAAGGCCGATCCGCGTATCTGCGCGATCACGGCGGCGATGCCTTCGGGCACCGGGCTCGACAAGTTCGCAGCTGCCTTTCCCGATCGCGCCTTCGATGTCGGTATTGCCGAACAGCACGCAGTGACCTTCGCGGCAGGGCTTGCGGCGCAAGGGATGCGCCCGTTCTGCGCGATCTACTCGACGTTCCTGCAACGAGCCTACGACCAGGTCGTCCATGACGTTGCCATCCAGAACCTGCCGGTGCGCTTCGCGATCGACCGAGCGGGGCTGGTCGGGGCCGACGGCGCGACCCATGCCGGCAGCTTCGACGTCACCTATCTGGCGACGCTGCCCAATTTCGTTGTGATGGCCGCCGCCGATGAGGCCGAGCTGGTCCACATGACCCACACCGCCGCGCGGCACGATAGCGGGCCAATCGCGTTCCGCTATCCGCGCGGCAATGGCGTCGGGGTCGAGCTGCCGTCAGAGCCGCAAGCGCTTCAGATCGGCAAGGGCCGGGTGGTGCGCGAAGGAACCAAGGTCGCGCTGCTATCGCTTGGCACGCGTCTCGCCGAAGCGCTCAAGGCTGCCGATCAGCTCGATGCCAAGGGGCTTTCGACGACGGTTGCCGACCTGCGCTTCGTCAAGCCGCTCGATAGCGACCTGATCCGCAGGCTGATGCTCACCCACGAAGTCATCGTCACCATCGAGGAAGGCGCGATCGGCGGGCTGGGCGCGCACGTCCTGACCATGGCGAGCGACGAGGGCCTGACCGATGCCGGGCTCAAGATCCGCACCATGCGCCTGCCCGACCTGTTCCAGGATCACGACAACCCCGACCGTCAGTACGACGAGGCCGGATTGAACGCGCCGCAGATCGTCGAGACCGTGCTCAAGGCGCTGCGCCACAACAGTTCGGGGATCGCCGAGGCCCGGGCTTGAGTTGCGCCTCGGGTTAGGCTGGCAGCCAGCGCCAGATTCCCGCCGGCATCCCTGCCATCCAGACATGCAGCCAGGTTGCGGCGAGCCAGATTGTTGTAGCTGCCAGCCATAGGCCCCAGCCAATCTGCCTGAAGCCGGAAAGCCGCGGCCAATAGCTGGTTTTCGCTTCCCACGTGGCCCAGGCTTCGCCCATCAGCCTGCGTTTCTTGCCGTCCTGCAAATGCGCGCCGACCAGTCCAAGCAGACCCATCGCTCCTGCCGTTACTAGAGTGCGAGGCCCCGGCCAGGCGACAATGTGCGCAAGCGCCCACAGCGCGAAAGCCCACATCATCGGGTGCCGGGTAACGGCATAGACACCCTGAACCTGGGCGTTCGCCGCCACCTGCGGATCCACCGAGGGCAGCGCCGGGTTGCCGCGCAGCGAGCCGAGCAGCATCGCCGTGGCCACAATGGTCAGCAGGCTGGCCACGACCCAGCCAGGATCGCCAAGGTCCCACAGCAACGGGCCGGAGGGGGCTTGCGGGAAGACGTGGCCCAGCCAGCCCAATAGCACTAGGCTGACCAGCGAATAGACACCGAGAAATCCCTTCTCTCCCAGCACTGCCACCATTGGCGCGCGCAGTGGATGCGACATCGCGAAATGGCTGCCGACGAACAGGACGGCGGCAAGGATCAGGCTTTCAAGCGGGCTCATTCTGGCTGCTCCCGGTCATGCGGTGCGCACATCGTCTTCCTCGTCCTTCAACGTGTCGAGGTGCATCAGCTTCTTGATCAGCGGCGAAACCAACAGCACCGCGATCCCGACCCCTACTGCGACCCAGCCGACTGTCGAGTAGACATCGAGCACGACCGCCTTGCCGGCTTCCTCGCCGACTCCCTCGGCCCCAGTTGCCGCCGCGATCAGCCCGGCGGCGAAATTGCCGGTCGCCGAGGCAAAGAACCAGGTGCCCATGATCAGGCTCGCCATATGGGCCGGCGCGAGCCGGTTCATAGCCGACAGGCCGACCGGTGAGAGGCACAGTTCGCCAGTGGTATGCAGCAGATAGATCACGAAGATTAGGATCACCGGGGTCGGCACATCAAGCCCGACCGCGCGCGCACCCCAGACCAGCACAAGGAAGCCCAGGCCGACCTGGATCACTCCCAATCCGAACTTGAAAGGCGCAGATGGCTCGCGTCCACTCCGCCCCAGCATCTGCCAGCCTGCCGCAAACACCGGCGCAAGCAGAATGATGTAGATCGCGTTGATCGACTGGAACACCGATGCGGGCACGCCGACGCGATCGACATGGCGGTCGGTGAACAGGTTGAGGCTCGATCCGGCCTGCTCGAACAAGGCCCAGAACATGATTGAGGTGACGATCAAGAACATCGCGGCGAAGATCCTGTCGCGCTCCTCCGGGGACAGCTTGGTGACCGCCGTGAACAGCACGTAGAGGACCAGCGCCCCGCCAAACAGACCAAGTACATAGCCGACCAGCGACTGGTACTGGACTGCGGCCCAGCACAGCGCCACCATGCCAATGCCCGCGCCGTACATCGTCCATTCGGTGCGGGCGGCGAGCGGGCGGGGCGGTTCACCGCGTCCCAGCAGCAACGGCTTGCCCCAGACGAAAACTGCTAGGCCCGCCAGCATGCCGATGCCGGCAAGTCCGAAGCCGTACTTCCAGCCGTAGACCTCGCCGATATAGCCGCACAGCAGCGCGCCGATCGCCGCGCCCAGATTGATACCCATGTAGAAGATCGTGTAGGCCGCGTCGCGACGCACATCGGTGCGCGGATACAGTTGGCCGACTATGACCGAGATATTGGCCTTGAGAAAGCCAGAGCCGACAATGATCAGCGCCAGGGCCAGCCAGAACACGTTGATTGCCGGATTGTCGGTGTGGCCAGCCGCCGCCTCGCCTTCGAAGGCCATGAAGAAATGGCCGAGCGTGAGCAGCACTGCGCCGAACAGGACCGCCTTTCGCT
>JBIPOX010000126.1:0-5068 GCA_044378785.1 Novosphingobium sp. | reverse complement strand
CAAGGTGGCAATGGCCAAGAATATCTTTCCCGGAGTGAAGGCCGTAGCGAACGGCTCGCACCTGCTTCAGTTGGGCTCGTTCTCCTCGCGTGCCAATGCCGAGCGCGCCTGGAGCATCTTCATGTCGCGCAATCCGGAACTTGCCTCGTTTGATCGTACGGTCACTGAGGCAATGGTTGGCGGCAAGCGTTTCTGGCGGGTTTCGGCCGCCGGTTTCGATCGTGGCTCGGCCCGGCAGATGTGTTCGACGGTCAAGACCCGTGGCGGCGATTGTATCATGTGGGCGACCGGCAAGCCGCTTTCAGGCGCGATAAGGCAAAACTGACACCTGCCAGGACAGTTTTAGACCCGAACCGAAACGGCCTCGTCCCCAAAAGGACGGGGCCATTTCTTTCATGTCACTCGCGCGCCGCCTTTGAACAGGGCCAGTGCGCGGCCCTGAACCGGCTGCCTGTCGAAAGGGGTATTGCCTGCGCTTGCTTCCATCTGGGTCGAGTCGACGATCCAGGGCCGATCGGCATCGATGATTGCAATGTCGGCCTCGGCGCCAGCTTGCAGCAATCCTGAATTGACGCCGAGCAGCTGCGCGGGATTGCTCGCGAGCAATTCGAAGGCCCGCCCCAGCGTGATTGCTCCGTCGCGGACCAGATTGAGGGTCAAGGGCAACAGCGTCTCCGCGCCTGCCATGCCGGGTTCCGAATCGGCGAATGGCAGGCGCTTGTCCTCGGGTCCGCGTGGATCGTGGCCTGAGGCGATGACGTCGATGGTGCCGTCGGCAATCGCTGCAATCACTGCCTTGCGGTCATCCTCGCAGCGCAGGGGCGGCGAGAGATGCATGAATGTGCGGAATTCGGCCACCGCGATGTCGGACAACATGAAGTGCGCAGGCGTAACCCCGGCAGTTACGGCAAGTCCGCGCGCCTTTGCCGCGCGCACCAGATCGAGCCCGGCCCGGGTCGTGACCTGGCGAATGTGGAGGCGTGCGCCTGCCAACTCGGTAAGGGCGATGTCGCGTGCGATCGCGAGCGCTTCTGCTTCGGCAGGGGCGCTGGGCAGGCCAAGCCTTGTCGCCATTTCGCCTGCCGTGGCGACGGCATTTCCGGTCAGACCGGCGTCCTCGCCATGGGTGCAGACGACAAGGTCGAGCAAAGCGGCATATTGCAGGACGCGCAACATGATGCCTGAACTGGCGATCCAGCGGCGCCCGGTTGCCACTGCCCGCGCGCCGGCATCTTTCATCAGGCCGAATTCGGCGAGACGTTCGCCTTCGAGGCCCTGGGTTGCTGCGGCCAGCGGGTGAACCCAGAAGTCGGGCTTGCCCGAGGAAGCAACGAAGCGCACGCGCGGCGACACGTCGAGCATGCCGTTGTCGGGCATCAGTGCGGCCCGGACAATGCCGCCGAAATGAAATGCGGGCTTGTCGACCGCAAAGGCTCCGAAATCGACAAGGCCCGGGGTGACCAGCTTGCCGCCTGCGTCGTGAATAGCATCGCCATCGACAGGTGCAACCTGAGGTCCGACAGCAGCGATCAGGCCGCTCTCGCAACGCAACGCGCCTGCAACCGGATGCGACTCTCCCGGCAGCATCAACCGGGCATTGACGATCGCGAGCGGGGCAGCGACGCTCATTGCCAGCCCTCCACCCTGCGGTCCGTCCGGGTCAGTACGTCGAGACAGGCCATCCGGATTGCGACGCCCATCTCTACCTGCCGGGTAATCAGCGAGCGATCGACCAGATCGGCGACCGAGCTGTCGATCTCGATGCCTCGGTTCATCGGTCCGGGATGCATCACCAGCGTATCGGGCCGAGTAAGCGCTAGGCGTTGCTCGGTCAGGCCATAAAGGTGCCGGTACTCGCGCGGGCTCGGGATGAACTGGCCCTGCATCCGCTCGTTCTGCAAGCGCAGCATCATCACCACGTCTGCTCCATCGAGCGCTGTGTCGAAGTCGCGGAAAACCTCGACCTTCATCTGCTCGATCGCGGCGGGCATCAGCGCAGGCGGGCCACAAACCCGGACACTGGCACCCAGCGAGGTCAGGCACAGAATGTTCGAGCGGGCGACCCGGCTGTGCAGGATGTCGCCGCAAATAACTACGGTCAGCCCGGCGACCGCGCCTTTGGCGTGGCGGATTGCGAGCGCGTCAAGCAATGCCTGGGTCGGGTGCTCGTGCTGGCCGTCCCCGGCGTTGAGCACCGGACAGCTGACCTTGTCGGCGATCAGCTGCACCGCACCGGAACTGCCGTGGCGAATGACGATAGCGTCGGCATGCATGGCGTTGAGCGTCATCGCCGTGTCGATCAGCGTCTCGCCCTTTTTCACGCTCGATTGCGCCGCCGCCATGTTGACGACATCGGCACCCAGCCGCTTGCCGGCAATTTCGAAACTCAGGCGGGTGCGAGTGGAATTTTCGAAGAAGGCGTTGATGATGGTCAGGCCCGCCAGCCGACTATCGCGCTTTTGCGCGCCGCGATTGAATTCGACCCATTGTTCCGCCTCGTCGAGCAGGAACAGGATCTCGTGTGGTGCCAGCCCGCCGATGCCGAGCAGCCCCCGATGCGGGAATGCCGCCGATCCCGCCGGGTATGGTGATGGCGTCGATGTCATTAAAGGCAGCTCCATAGGCATGCATGACGCCCGGCTCAAGCCAATTTGCCGCCGGGCGCGGGGGTGCTATGGATTGCTTTGGCTCGCGACGGAGAAACCATGGAATTTGCACGCAAGGTCTGGAAGGTGCTGGTGGCGGTCAAGGATGGTCTCGCGCTGGTCCTTTTGCTCCTGTTCTTCGGTGTTCTCTACGCTGCCTTGTCGGCGCGGCCCGGTGCCGCGGCCGTGCACGAAGGCGCGCTGCTGATCAGCCTCGACGGCTTCGTGGTCGAAGAGCCGGCCATTCCCGATCCGCTGACCATGCTGGTTTCGCAGCAAGCGCCGATGGGCGAGCATCGCGCCCGCGACGTAGTCCGGGCTCTGCGCACTGCCGCCGAGGATGACCGGATTACCTCGGTCGCTCTCGACCTGACGGGTTTCATGGGCGGCGGCATGGTCCACCTTCAGGATATCGGCGATGCGATCGACGCAGTGCGCGCCAAGGGCAAGAAAGTCCTCGCCTTTGGCCTGTTCTACATGGACGATGCCATGCTGCTTGCTGCTCACGCCGACGAGGTCTGGGTCGATCCGGGTGGCGGCGCTTTCATCACCGGGCCAGGCGGAAGCCGACTTTACTTTGCCGGACTGCTAGAAAAGACCAAGATCAAAGTTAACGTATTTCGTGTCGGCACCTTCAAGAGCGCCGTCGAGCCCTATTTGCTGACCGGGCCTTCGGATGCCTCGCGTCAGGCCGACGAGGCGCTCTACGGCGCCTTGTGGGAGGAGTGGCAGGCCGATTTCCGCAAGGCTCGGCCCAAGGTTGATCTGGCCAGGATCACCGATGACGCGGCTGGTTGGCTGGCGGCTTCGGGCGGCGATCCGGCACAGGCTGCAAAGGCAGCCGGCCTGGTCGACCGGATCGGCAACCGCACCGATTTCAACCTTCGCATGCAGGAGATTGCAGGTGAGGATCCTATCGGCGGCAGTTTCGGGGCCTTTGCCCAGACCGGCATGGCGGCCTGGCTTGCCGCCAATCCGGAAGAACAGCCCGGCGAGCCAATCGGCGTCGTGACGATCGCGGGCGAGATCGTCGATGGCGAGGCGGGACCGGGCATTGCCGGGGCGGATCGCATCGTCGACGTGATCGAGCAGGCCTATGACGAGGATCTGGCTGCGCTGGTCGTGCGCGTCGATTCGCCTGGCGGCTCGATCCTGGGCTCCGAACACATCCGCCGCGCCTTGCTGCGCTTCAAGGACAAGAAAGTGCCAATCGTCGTATCGATGGCCAATCTTGGCGCGAGCGGCGGCTATTGGGTTTCGACCCCGGCGCAGCGCATCTTCGCCGAGCCGGGTACGATAACCGGCTCGATCGGCGTGTTTGCGGTCGTGCCGACGTTTGGCGAGGCGCTGGGCGAAATCGGGGTGACTGCCGAGAGTGTCGGCACCACACCGCTTTCGGGCCAGCCCGATCCGTTCAAGGGTTTCTCGCCGCAAGTCAGCGCGATCATGCAAGGCACGGTCGAGAACAATTACCGCAAATTCATTTCGCTGGTCGCAGGCTCACGCGGCATTTCTGCTGCCAGCGCTGCAAGCTGGGCGGAAGGGCGGCCATGGCCGGGCGGCGCGGCCCGGCAATTGGGGCTGGTTGACCAGTTCGGCGGTCTCGAAGATGCCCTCGCGCATGCTGCCAAGCTCGCCAAGCTGGGCGAGGGCGAATGGCATGCAATGTATCTCGGCGAGCAGGCGGCCGGACCCCTTGCCGGGGTGCTTGGGCGTCTTGCCGGCGCGCGCGCGACGAGCCGGCCCATAGCCCACGCCGACCTGTTTGCTGCGGTTGCCGCTCGTCAGGATGCCGCGATCGCGCAGGTTCGGGCCACGCTTGAGCGGCTCACCAGCGAGCGCGGCATGCAGGCGATCTGCCTGGAATGCCCCGCCGCCGGTCCGCAGCCAGCGGCGACCGCAGCGCACGGGGGGCCTGTGGCAGACAGGCTGCTGCCGCTGTTGCGCCTTATAGCGGGATAGGCTGCTCTTCGGGGCCAATTCCCGGATCGTCGAAATCCGGCGCGATTTCTGGCGCTTCGTCTGGGCCGGTTGGCGGCGCGGGTTCCGGCGAAGGGGGAGGGCTCTCGGGCGGAGCGACGGGCTCGATCCGGTTGGGTTCGGGCTGGGGCTGGGTGGCCATGGCGCATGCCTTTCATGCTGTGCTTTGCGCTCATTTGGGCATCGCGTCCCAGCCGCGCAAGCACCGTGCTTGCCCTTTGCCTCCAGTGCTTATAAGGGCACGTCCTTGAATTTTCGGGTCACTGCGAAGCTGGCCTGGGTTTGAGCTTCATCCGCGGGCGTGGCGGAACTGGTAGACGCAGCAGGTTTAGGTCCTGCCATCGCAAGATGTGGGGGTTCGAGTCCCTTCGCCCGCACCAGAACAGGCCCTCCGCCGGATGACGCGACGCCACTGATCGCAAAGAAGGTTCGAGTTGAAATGC
>JBIPOX010000125.1:0-5089 GCA_044378785.1 Novosphingobium sp. | reverse complement strand
AAGGACGGCAGCCGCGTCAACGTCATCGTGCCGCCGCTGTCGCTGCGCGGCACGGCGATCTCGATTCGTAAGTTTTCCGAAAAGCCGATCACCATCGACATGCTCAAGGACTTCGGCTCGATGAGCGAAAAGATGGCGACCTGCCTCAAGATCGCCGGTGCCTGCCGGATGAACGTCGTCATTTCCGGCGGTACCGGCTCTGGCAAGACGACCATGCTCAACGCCCTGTCGAAGATGATCGATCCGGGCGAGCGCGTGCTGACCATCGAGGACGCGGCCGAACTTCGCTTGCAGCAGCCGCACTGGTTGCCGCTCGAAACCCGCCCGCCAAACCTTGAGGGCAAGGGTGCGATCACCATCGGCGATCTCGTCAAGAACGCGCTGCGTATGCGTCCCGACCGGATCATCCTGGGCGAAATTCGCGGCGCGGAGTGCTTTGACCTGCTCGCCGCGATGAACACTGGCCACGACGGCTCGATGTGTACGCTGCACGCCAACAGTCCGCGTGAATGCCTTGGCCGTATGGAAAACATGATCCTGATGGGCGACATCAAGATTCCCAAGGAAGCGATCAGCCGCCAGATCGCCGAATCGGTCGACCTCATCGTTCAGGTCAAGCGCCTGCGCGACGGTTCGCGCCGCACCACCAACATCACCGAGGTGATCGGCATGGAGGGCGACGTGATCGTCACCCAGGAGCTGTTCAAGTTCGAATATCTCGACGAGACCGACGACGGCAAGATTCTCGGCGAATTCCGCGCCTCGGGCCTCAGGCCCTACACGCTGGAAAAAGCGCGACAGTTCGGCTTCGACCAGGCCTATCTCGAGGCCTGCCTGTAAGCGGGCTTACCCTGCAAACTGACCGCTGATCGCCAACGCGAACAGCAGCACCGCGCCCATCAGCGCGAAGAAAAACAAGCCGGTCCATGGCACCCAGCCCACCCGGTCAAGGTCGGTGCGGCGCACCCGCCGCCGATCGGCGAACCAGGCCAGTGCCGCCAGCAGCAAGGCGGCAAATCCCTCCCACGCAAACAATTGATCCCAGGCCATGGCCTGATCGTTTGCCTTTGCCGGATCGGCGCGTAAAGCTCCGTTTTGTGCCTGCCGCCGAACGCCCACTGCTCGCCATCATGCTTCGTGTTGCGTCGGCCTGCTGTGTCGCCTCGCTGATGGCTCTGGTCAAACTTGCCAGTGCAAGGGGGATCAGCCTGCCCGAACTGCTGTTCTGGCGCCAGGCGATGACCATCCCTGTGATCCTGGCGATTCTGGCGGCAAGCGGACAGTTGCACCGGTTACGCAGCAAGAGGTTGGGCACCCACGCCGTGCGCTCGATGATCAGCTGCATAGGCATGTCCTCGGTATTTACCGCCGCGATACTGCTGACCTTGCCGCAGGCCAGCGTCCTCACCTTTACCAGCCCCTTCTTCGCGGTCCTCGTTACGGCGCTGATCCTGCGCGAGACAGTCGGGCCCTGGCGGTGGTCGGCGGTCCTGATCGGGTTTTGCGGGGTGCTGCTTATCGCCCAGCCTGGCGGCGATCACATCGATCCACTGGGTGCCGCGGCAGGACTGATGGCAGCGCTGGTCGTCGTTGTCATAAGCTATCAGGTCAAGGACCTGTCGCGCACCGACGATCCGGTTGCCTGCGTGTTCTATCTCGGTCTGTTCGCTACGCTCTATCTGTCGTTGCTGATGCCGTTCTACGGGCGAGCGCATTCGGCGCAGGAATGGATGTTGCTCGCAGCAATCGGCATAGCCGGGACACTCGGCCAGTACCTTATGACCGCTTCGCTAAAGTACGGCGCGATCGCTACAGTGCTGATCATGGACTACACCTTGCTAATCTGGACTACCTTGCTGAGCGTGCTGGTCTGGAGCCAGTTGCCGCATCCGGCGACCTGGATTGGCGCGCCGTTGATCATTGCGGCTGGCCTGATCATTACGTTGCGCGAGCACCGGCTCTCGCGTCAGCCCCCGCCAGTCTCGGTTGGCCAGATCGAGTAATGCCGGGCGATTGACATCGCGGGACCGCGCAAAGCACTCTGCCAGACTGAAGCAACGGCGTTCGCAAGGCGAGTAGACACGCAGTGATCGGCAAACTGGCCATGGCACTGGGACTAGCCGCAGTGGTGCTTGGCGTCAGCGCCTGCAATACGGTGCGCGGCGCCGGTGACGATCTCAAGTCCGCCGCCGATGCGGTCGACCGGGCGATCTGAACTAGCTCTCGTTTCGCTTGTCCCTGCCCCAGATCGAGGCCAGCAGGCTGCCGATCAACACGTGGAAGACCGCCGAAATCGCGCTCGGAACCGGAGCCAGCGCGGCTTGCATTGGATTGACGAACTGGGCCGCGAAGGCAGGGCTAGAGGCGAGGCTGGCCCCAAGCCCGCTGTTCTGCATGCCGACCTCGATGCTGATCGTGCGCGCCTCTGCCAGGCCAAAGCCGGTGATCCGGGTCACCGCATAGCCCAACAGGAAGCCCGAGACGTGCAGCATCAGCACGGCAAGCAGCAGCAGGTCGACATGCTGTTCGATCAAGCCTCGCGACTTGGCGATAATCCCGGCGACAATCACCACAATCAGCGCCACTGAAATCAGCGGCGAAATCGCTGCGACCCCTTGCGTCGCCTTGGGGAACAGAGTGTTGAGCACTATCCCGGCGACAATCGGCAAGAGTACGATCACCACCATGTCGCGAAACAGGCTCCAACGGTCGATCTCGATGTAATAGCCCGCCAGCCAGCCCGTCAGTACCGGCGTCATGACAATGGCGATGATTGTCGAGGCCATGGTCATGGTCACCGACAGGGCGACATTGGCGCGCGCCAGATAGGTGACAACGTTGGAGGCGGTGCCGCCCGGACAGCAGGCGACCAGGATCAGGCCGACCGCCAGCCCAGTCTCAAGCCCGAACAGGCTCGCTATCGCGAGCCCGGACAGCGGCATGATCGTGAACTGGGCAATCACGCCCGCCGCCACTGCGCGCGGCATCGCCAGGACCCGGCGGAAATCGTCGAGCGTCAGGGCCAGCCCCATGCCGAGCATGACAATGCCAAGCAGTACGCTGACCAGCGGTTGGCCGAACGGCGCAATGCTGCCATCCCCGACCCACAGCCAATGTCCAGGCGCAAGCCACGCCCAGGCAGTGCCCAGGACAGTCCACAGTGCGAACAGGCTGGTGGCGCGCTGGATCATCAGGCCTCGCCTGCCTTCATCTCGGCCTCGACCTCGGACAGCGCGGTTTCCATCACTGTCGCCTTGGGAAAGCCCTGATACATCGCAAAATGAAGCACGAACTCGCGCATTTCCGCCATGGTCACGAGCCCGCTCTTCACTGCCGCGCGGGCATAGGTCTTGACTGGCACCGGGGCTCCGGTCGCGACCACGCAAGCCAGCGTGATCCACAGCCGCGAGCGCTTGTCGAGGCCGGGCCTGGACCAGACTTCGCCGAACACGAAATCGCGTGCTGCGTCGGCCATTGGCGAAACGCTGAAGCTGGGCATTTGCACGTTTGCAATTTCGCGCGCCAGTTCGATACCGGTTTCGGTGCGGTTGCTGCTCATTGTATCCTCCCCTCGGTTTTGCGAGAGCCTAACCCTCGTTGCGCCGCCACGCCAGCACCGGTTTTCGGGCTGCCAGGGTCTCGTCGAGACGGCGACGCGGCGCCAGCACGGGGGCGGCGTGCAGCCCTTCGTCGCCATCCAGCGCGCGCTGGGCAACATGACGCAGCGAGGCGATGAAGCGGTCAAGACCAGCCTTGCTCTCGGTTTCGGTCGGCTCGACCAGCATGGCACCGCGCACCACCAGCGGGAAATAGACCGTCATCGGGTGAAAACCCTCGTCGATCAGGCCCTTGGCAATGTCGAGCGTAGTGAAATGCTCGGGCAGGTTGGAATCGCTGAACAGCGCCTCGTGCATGCACGGGCCGCTGGCGGCAAAGGGCGCAGCTAGCAGGTCCTCGCAGCTTCGCAGCACATAATTGGCGTTGAGCACTGCATCCTCGGCGACTTGCCTCAGGCCATCGGCACCGTGACTGAGGATATAGGCTAGCGCGCGGGTGAACATGCCCATCTGGCCGTGGAAGGCGGTCATTCGCCCAAAACCCTCGGTGTGGCCGAACTCGGCCGCATTGCCTTCCTCGACGAGGTGGACCAGGCCATCGCAGTCGCGCACCGTAAACGGCAACGGCGCGAAGGGACACAACGCCTGCGACAGCACCACTGGCCCGGAGCCGGGACCGCCACCGCCATGCGGAGTCGAGAAAGTCTTGTGCAGGTTGATGTGCATCGCATCGATGCCGAGATCGCCGGGCCGCACTTTGCCAACGATCGCGTTGAAGTTCGCGCCGTCGCAATAGACATAGCCGCCCACTGCATGGACCGCGTCCGAGATTGCCTTCATGTCGCGTTCGAACAGGCCGCAGGTATTGGGATTGGTGATCATCACCCCGGCAACGTCAGGCCCAAGTCGAGCCTTGAGCGCCGCAAGATCGACCCGCCCGTCCGCCGTGGCCGGGATCGCCTCGACCTTGTATCCGGCAAAAGCGGCAGTGGCCGGATTGGTGCCGTGCGCGCTTTCAGGCACGAGCACGACATCGCGCGCCTCGCCTGCGTGGTCATGCGCGGCGCGAATGCACAGCAGGCCGCACAGCTCGCCGTGGGCACCGGCCTTGGGCGACATCGCGACGCCCGCCATGCCGGTAAGCTCGATCAGCCAGTGCGCGAGCTCGTTCATCACCTCGAGCGCGCCGCGCACCGTCGAGACGGGCTGGAGCGGGTGGACATCGCCGAAGCCGGGCAGCCGCGCCACTTTCTCGTTGAGGCGCGGGTTGTGCTTCATTGTGCAAGAGCCGAGCGGAAACGGCCCCAGATCGATTGCATAGTTCTGGCGGCTGAGCCGGGTATAGTGGCGCACTGTCTCCGGTTCGGTCAGGCCAGGCAGATCGGGCCCGGCCTTGCGCAGGAACGGACCAAGCGCAGCGAGCGTCGGCGTGCCATCATCGGGCAAGTCGACCCCGCACTTGTCGGCGCTGCCGATCTCGAAACTCAATGGCTCCTCAAAGTGGAGACCGCGATCCCCGCTGGCAGTTTCCA
>JBIPOX010000124.1:0-5105 GCA_044378785.1 Novosphingobium sp. | reverse complement strand
ATGGCCGAGGCCGATATGGGCGCGAGCACGTCAGGTCCGGCGCTGTCCAGCTCGATGATGCCCGAAACCGCGCCAGCGCCAAACGGACCCGCGCCGCCGCCGTGAGTCACCCGGATCGCACCGAGCCGTTCGGGCGCAATCGCGCTCAAGGGAACATAGCCGAAAAACGGATGGGCCATCGGCACCGCGTCGAGCAGGACGAGGGCGCGGCTGGTTGCGTTTCCGCCAAGCGCACGCAAGGTAACGCCTTGCGCCGAAGGATTGGCAGAGCGGCTGTCGGAACGGCGGAATTGCTGGAAACCGGCGACATTGGCGAGCACGTCCTCGATCCGGCCAGAGGCGCTTGACGTGGCCAGCTCTCGGTCGATCTCGCTGGTGCGATAGGCGGGTCGCGCCGGGGTGTCGTCAAGCCCGCGCCCGGTGACAACGATTGGCTCGCGCGGCTGGGCCGCGTCCTGCGCCTGTGCAGAGCCGACGGCGAGTGCATAGCCGCTAGCCATGAGAAGTACCGCGCGCATCGGCCCGATCTATTCCGGCTGGCCGATGGTCAGGGTAAGTTGCGCAAGGCCCTCGATCGTGCCGACAAGCCGGTCGCCAGGCGCAATCGGGCCGACCCCGGCAGGCGTGCCAGTGAAGATCAGGTCGCCCGGCGCGAGGTGGTACATGCGCGAGAGGTCCGCGATCAGTTCGGGCACCGACCAGATCATCTGGTCCAGCGTGGCGTCCTGCCGCGGCTCGCCATTCTGGCTGAGCGCGATCTGCTGCTTGCCTGGCTCACCGAATGCCGACGCCGGGCTGAGCGGAGCGAAAATAGCTGCGTTCTCGAAATCCTTGCCGGTGTCCCAGGGGTGGCCTTGCCCGCGTGCAGCGCTCTGCAAATCGCGGCGGGTAAGATCGATGCCGACACCATAGCCTTCGATCAGCGACATGGCGTCTGCTTGGGCAATGCGAAAGCCCGGCGATCCGATCGCGACAACCAGCTCGATCTCGTAGTGGCAATCCGCTGTGCCGGGCGGATAGGGGATCGTGCTGCCCGACAGGCATGTCGCGGCTGCCGCCTTGGTGAACCAGATCGGGGCTTTGCGCTGCGGCTCGAATCCCATTTCGCGGGCATGGGCGGCATAGTTCTGGCCGACGCAGAAGATGCGCCCGACCGGAAAATGCGAGCCGCTCCCGGCCATTGCAATTTCGGGGCGTGGGGGCAGATCGAAAAGGTGTGGCATTGGGGCTCCTTCTGGCACCGTCTGGCTTACACCAGCTTGCCGCCTTGCGATAAAGGCGTAGAATCACGAACAATGGACGATGCGCAATATCTGACTGGCCGATTCCTGCTGGCCATGCCCGGGATGTTCGACCCGCGCTTTGCGCGCAGCGTCAACCTGATGTGCCAGCACGACAGCGACGGGGCGATGGGCCTCGATCTTGGCCATCTGCGCGAGGGGGTGCGCCTGCACGCAATCCTGCGCGAGCTTGAGATTGATCCGGGCAAGGCGCCTGATTGCGAGGTCCTGCATGGCGGTCCGGTCGAGCCGGGGCGCGGCTTTGTCTTGCATTCGACCGATTGGGCCGGGCCAGACACCGTGCAGGTTGCACCGGTCTGCGCGCTGACCTCCTCGCTCGGCGTGCTGCGGGCGATCGCCGAGGGGCGCGGGCCGAGCCGCTGGCTGATTGCTCTGGGCTATGCGGGCTGGGGACCGGGTCAGCTTGAGAGCGAGATGCAACGGCACGGCTGGTATGTTGCGCAAGGCCTGGCCGAAGTGCTGTTCGATACCGGGGTGACCGCGCGCTGGATGGCGACCTGGCGCGCCGAAGGGATCGACCCGGCGCAGCTTTCGCCCGAAATGGGGCGTGCCTAGAATCTGCGCAGGTCTTCCGGGCGGTCGATGTCGAGCAAGACCCCGGGGTCATCGCAATCGACATGGACCACATCGTTGCGCGACTTGAGCAGCTTGCCCGCCCCCGCATCGCCTTCGAGCCCCGCGATCTCGGCAAAGCTGCGCGCACTGAGCAGCACCGGATGGCCAGCCTTTCCCCGGCAGCGCGGAACGGCAGCGAAGGCGTCGCCCAGCGAGTCGGCAAGCGCGGCGGCAAGCGCGTGCGGAATGCGCGGCATGTCGCCGAGGAAAACGAAGACTCCGTCACAGTTCGATGCCCTGGCGATACCCGCCTTGAGCGAGGCGGACAGGGCATTGCTGGCGATGGTCACGGTCTCGACCCTTGGCTCGCCTCGCCAATCTCCGAGGTCTGCGCCTTCGCGCGCGACTACGATCACCCGCTCGACCGGTGCGGCGCGGGCAGCGCGGATCGCGTGGTGAAGCAGCGGCGCGCCCTCAAGCCGCGCTGCAAGTTTGTCGCCGCCGAACCGCGTGGCGGCACCCGCCGCCAACACGATCGCGGCCAGTCTCACGGCTCGGCGCTCGCTTGCGCGAAGGCCTGCATGATTTCGGCGAGCACGCCAGTCGCCACTTCGAACGGTGCCTTGCCCAACGCGGGCATTCCCGGTGTAAGCCGCAAGCGCGCCAGTTGCTCTTCGCTTGCACCGGCACTGCGCAGTGCGTCGAGACGCCCTTGCGCCCGCGAGCGCGCGCCGACCATGCCGACCCAGACCGCGCCGCCCTGCAAAGCCGCCAGGCAGCCGCCGAGGTCGTGACTATCCTCGTGGGTCGCCCCGACATAGGCAGTCCAGCGATCGATGCCCATGTCGACCAGCAGGTCAGCGGGTTCGCCGCGCAGGTAGCGTGCGACCGGGAATGGCGGCGGTGCCTCGGGGCCACCAGGGCGTACCAGCACGGTCTCGAATCCGGCGAGCGCGGCCAGCCGTGCAATCGCCAGCGCGCCCGGATCGCCGCCCGAAACGATCACCCGTGTTGCTGGATCGAAGCGGCGCGACAGGCGGAAAGGCTCGCTTTCATAGGTCAGCGTCGGGCCGGAGCTTTCAGTCGCCTGCTGAAGCGCGCCGTCGCTGGTCCAAAGACACACCTTGCGCGCAGCGCCCAGCGTCAGCATTTCGCGCGCAGCTGGCAGGTCGGGATCGATCCGTTCGACAAAAATGTGCAAGGCCCCGCCGCAGCGCAGCCGGATATCGATCCACGGGCTGCCGAGGCCATAGTGGAGGTGGCGGCTCTCGCCGCTCGCCAGCACTTCGGCTGCATGGCGGGCAACGTCACCCTCGATGCAGTCGCCCGAAAAAAAACCTAGTGCCATGTCGCCATCGAACAGCATTTGCGCGCCGGGTCCGCGCGGGGCGCTGCCCTCGACCCGGTATAGCGTAGCGAGCACGCAGGCCCGGCCGTCTTCCAGCGCGGTGGCCAGTGCCGGGCGGACATCGACCTGCCAGCCGAACACCGGCCAGTCCGCATTGGCGATCCCGTCAGACATTCACGAGGTTCCTAGCGTGCCGGGACTTCCGGCCCGGCCACCAGCCTGTCGATAATCGGGCCGATCACCAGCCGGTCAAGAATGATGGCGACCTGCTCTGGCGCGTATCGCTGTTTCTGTTCGAGCCACCAGACCAGCACGTCGATGGCCGAGGAGACGCCGATGTGCCGGGCCAGGTCGCTCGGCAACCAGTCCGGGCATTGCCGCTCGTCGCCAAGTTCGCCTGCCTGACGCAGCAGTTCCTTGCGCACGATCCCGGCTGCGCCACCGGTCAGCAAGGCTGCCCAGAGCTGGCGTTGAGCATCGACATATTGGCACAGATCGAGAATGGCGCCGAAGCGGTCCGCGCTCGACATCATCGATGCGGTCATTTCCAGCAGGGTGCCAATCTCTTCCGAGGCGATGTCGCCGAGCAGCGCTTCCTTGGTCGCATAGTGGCGAAAGAACGTCGCATAGCCAGTGCCTGCCCGGGCAGAGATCTCGCGGATGGTGATCTGATCGAAACTGCTTTCCTGCAGCAATTCGAGCAGGGCCCCGCACAGCGCATTGCGCGAGCGCACCTGCCGCGCGTCCTGCGGGGGATCGATCCGGGCGGCAATCAAACGGGCTGACATCGCTGCCACGTAACACCGCCGCGTGACTCTGTCGATTCCGGCGTTTGGAGGCAGCGTGCGGCGTTCAGCCCTCGCCGATCCGGTCGGCAAACAGCAGGCAGCCACCAGCGAGGCTGTAGAGCACTTCGGCAAAGTCCCGCTCGCTCAAGGCAAAGCAGCCCGAGCTGCGGCCCAGCTTGCCCCATTTCTCGACCATGTCGGGCTCGGCGTACCAGGCTGGATGGATCACGATCAGCCGCTCGAGCGCAGTGGCGTTGTCCTGATCAAGCCCGATCAGGCGGATCGATGTGCCATATTTGCCCTTGTACCATTCGTTGGTGACATAGGCTCCGCGCGACGTCGCTTCCGAGCCTGGCACGTCCGAGAAATGCTTGAGCCAGCCGTCATGCTCGAAGTCCGAACCCTTGCCGTGGGCAGTGCGGAACGAGCGCACGGTTCCGTTCTCGAGATTGGCGAGATGAAGCCTGGGCTGCCACGAAGGCTGGGCGAAATCGGCGATGGCGACCAGGTCGGTGCGCCACAGGTGGGCAGCGACGCGGTTCTTCTGGCGGCCTGCAAGCTCAAGAACGCGCCGCTGATAGGGCGAAGTCGAATAGGCCGCAGCAACGGGCGCGGCATGCGCGGGCAGGCATAGCGATGCCCCTGCGGCGGCACCGCCAAGCAACAGACTGCGTCGGTCAATCGCCTTGGTCATCCTTGGGGATATAGGGCATCGACCTGCACACGAGGTATCGGCCAGCAGGCCGCTCGCCCCGCAAAAAGTGCATTCCGTCTCATGCGACTGCCTTCAACCGCGCCATGCGGCGATTCGCGGCGATCCATTGCTCGACCACCGGGGCGATCTCCTCGCGCCACTTGCGCCCGTTGAAAATGCCGTAATGGCCCACTTTCGGGGCCATGAAATACTGCTTTTTCGCCTTCGGCAGATTGGGCGTGAGCTTCAGTGCGGCCTTGGTCTGGCCAAGCCCGGAGATGTCATCGCGCTCGCCTTCGATGGCAAGGATCGCGGTGTCGTCGATCGCGCCGAGATCGACCCGCTTGCCGCGATGGACGAATTCGCCATTGGGCAGCGAGTGCTTCTGGAACACGGTCTCGACCGTCTGGAGATAGAAC
>JBIPOX010000123.1:0-5110 GCA_044378785.1 Novosphingobium sp. | reverse complement strand
ACGTGACCGTTGCCGCCGACTGGGCTGCCGTTGTCAAGGAAGCAGAGGCCTTCTTCGGGCCGGTCAATATTCTGGTCAACAATGCCGGCATCCTCGGCGTCATGGCCAAGACCGCCGATGTCGCCGAAGTCGATTACCTGCAAGTCTGCGCAGTCAACCAGCATTCGGTCTATCTCGGCATGCACGCGGTGATCCCCTCGATGCTGCGCGGCGGCAAGGGTTCGATCGTAAACATCTCGTCGATTGCCGGGCTGGTCGCCAACTATGGCTTCCCGAGCCTCGCCTATGTCGCCAGCAAATTTGCCGTGCGCGGCATGACCAAGGCGGCGGCGGTCGAATATGGGCCGGACAATATCCGCGTCAACTCCGTGCATCCCGGCTTCATCATGACCCCGATGATGATCGAGGCAACCGACGAGGGTGGCGGCGATGCACTGGCGCAGATCCCGCTGCGCCGCATCGCCGAGCCGGAGGAAGTGTCCAACCTCGTGCTATTCCTGGCTTCGGATGAATCATCCTACATCACAGGTGCGGAGCACGTCATCGATGCGGGAATGACGGCGCAATAGGCGTTCGGCGCGAACCCTTGTGCCGCACTTTGGAGCGCGGCATCAGCCTATCGTCTCGGGATAGCCGACCTTCCGGAAGGCGGCCCCATGCGTCGCTATGGCGTCCTCGCCGCGCAAGGGACATCGCATGCTTGAACGGCGCGATGGGCAACCTTGGTTCGGGGCCGCTCCAGCTGTCTAGCCCCCTGCGTCTGGGCCAGTGATATTGTGTTTCTCTCATAGGGTTTCAGGAACTGGCGGACGCATGGCGAGTGCGTGATGCGGGCGGATGTGGTTGTATTGCCATCACCGCGCTGGCCCGACGGCTGATGATCGCGCTGTGGCATTTTGTCGAACACGGGGTCATTCCGAAAGGAGCAACTTTGTCAGCTTGAGGCGCGCATCGCCGTGATGCGCTGTCTCGAGAGGTGGACGTGACCGGACCAATGCTGGATCATGCTGAAAACTGATCGCTTGCAAGATGGGTCCGTCCAGCGCCAGGCCACTCCGTGCACGCGGAATGGTGGTACGGGCAGGAAGCCCGACCGGATACGAGGATATGCGATGGCTGGTCCATCGACTGATGTAATGGCCTGAACCTCACGAGACGAATGTATGGAGACACTTATGTATTTATAAACAAGTACTTAACTTAAACTGTAGGGCTTGACTGGGGGCCTCATACGAGCATTGGTGTCGGTACTGAATCGCAGCCAGTAGGTCCGGCTGCTGCCCCGACGATGCATTCGATTGGGGCTGTGGGTGGTGGGAGCAGCGCAGCGCTGCTCCGCAACGGAGGACCATCCATGACCACGACCATACGCCTCAGTGATCTGCAGCTGGTGCTGCTTTCGAGCGCCACTGCGCGCGATAACGGTAGTGGTGCCAGCAGACCCATGTCGAGCCGCGCCAGCACATCGGCGGGCAGGACTTGCGGCAAGGCCAGGGTATAGGCCCAGACCACCAGGCCCGTCGCCAGCCCGGCCTTGGCGGCAAGCGCATCGCGGTTTGGCCCCAGCACCGCCAGGATCAGCGCGGGCGCGAATTGCGCCATCGCGGCAAAGGCGACCAGGCCGATCGAGGCCAGCCGCTGATTGTCGCCGATGCCCAATGCCCAGCCCAGGGCAGCGAGCATGATCGCGGCGATCACCAGTCGGCGTGCGAGCAGCAGCGCACGGCCAAGCGCGCCCTCGCCGCGCAACCGGTCGCCGCGCAACAAGACCGGCGCAACCAGGCCGTTCGAGACCATCGTCGCCAGCGCAATCGTCTCGACCAGCACCATCGCGGTCGCTGCCGAAAAACCGCCAAGGAAGACCAGCAGGGTTATTGCCTGCATGTCTTGCGACAGCGGCAGCTCGAGCACGAACTGGTCTGGGCGGCTTTCAGGCGTGAGCAGCGCTATCCCGGCCGCCGAGATCGGAATCACGACCGCCAGGGTCAGCAACATGTAGGCAATGAAGGGCCAGCGCGCGCGGACGATGTCGTCGGGCTCCTGCGCTTCGGTCACGCCGATGTAGAACTGGCGCGGCAGACAGACGATCGCGGCCATCGACAGCGCGGTGATCACGAAGAAATCCATGCCGATATGGGACGGGGCAAAATTGCCCGCCAGCCGGTCATAGCCGCGCGCGGCGACCTCCGGGCCAGCACTGGCAAGCAGCAACAGCGCCAGCACTGCCGCGACCAGCAGTGCGCCCAGCTTGAGCAGCGATTCAAATCCGACCGCGAACAGCACTGCATCGGTCCGGCTAGCCGCGTCGTAACGCCGCGTGCCATAGATCATGGCAAACAGCGCCAGGCCAAGCGCGGCAAAGGCCATGGTGGCCGGGCTGCTCTGGCCGCCCGAGACCATTGCAAAACTGGTCGACAATGAGCGCAATTGCAGCGCAATGTAGGGGATCGTGCCCATCAGAGCGAGCACCGTCACCAGCGCCGCTACGCCCTGGCTGTTGCCGAACCGGCCACCGATGAATTCGGAAATCGAGTTGGCGCCGTCGGCTTTCACGCCCTCGACCAGTCGCCTGAGGAAACGCGCGCCAAGCAGGAAAACCAGGATCGGCCCCAGGTAAATCGGCAGGTAGGACCAGCCGTCGGTTACGGCGCTGCCGACCGCACCATAGAAGGTCCAGCTCGTGCAATAGACCGCGAGAGCCAGCGCATAGGCAGGAAAGCGCAGCCGACGCCTGATCGCCGCGCTGCCGCGCCGCTCCGCCCATGAGGCAAAAGCGAACAGCACAGCCGCATAGAGCACTGCCAGTATCAGCGCCGCCAAGCCAGATCCTTCCCCTGTCCTGCCCCGTCCGGCTGCGGCCGGACAAGCTCAACATGCCGTGATCAATAGCAGAATTGGCGGAAAGCCGGAAACGGGTTAACCTTCGCCGCGCCAGACTACCGGGCAATCGGGATGATCGAGCACCTGGCCCTCAACGACTTCGGCATGATGCGGCTTGGGCAGGACACCCCGGCGGATATGGTAGCGCGCGTCATCGCCGCAGTACCGAACCGAGATCGCCCGGCGCCGGGTGTTCAGCGACGAATTGCCGTCCGCGCCGTGCAGGGTGCGCGCATGGTGCACGGTAATGTCGCCGGGTTCCATGTCATAACAGACCACCTCGGTGCTGCGCATCGACTTGTGATAGTCGGGCACCACTTCGCCCTCGGTATCGGGAATGGCGAGCTCGGTAGTAAAGAAGTTCGGGCGGAATTTCTTCTTCCACAGGTGGCTGCCCGGAATGAACTTGAGCGAGCCAGTCTCGGCCCTGACCGGATCGAGCGGCGTCCAGGTCGTGCAGACCTGGCTCCCCTCGACATTGAAATAGGAAATGTCCTGATGGAACGCGGTCTTTTCCAGCGTGCCCGGCTCCTTAACCAGCACGCTGTCCTCATAGAGGTTGAGCTTGGCGGACCTGAGCAGGCTCGCCGTGATCGCCACCAGCGGCGAGTGCATGGCGAAGGCGCGAAAATCATCATCGCCCTTCCAGTGGTCGATGCCATTGAGAAAACGGCCGCGCCGCTCGCCTGCCTCGAGCATCACTATTGCCCCGGCCGCTTCGGCCACGCTCGCGCCATAGGCAGAGTAATCGAGGCATTCGGGCGTGGCGAGCCACACCTCCAACGCGCGCTGCATCCTCGCGATCCAGCCCGGTGGTATGACCTGGCGCAGACAGACGAAGCCCTGGTGCCAGAAGGCGTCGATCTCGTCCTGCGTGACGGGACGGAGCGGAGCAGCTGTGTCGGTCATGGCAAGTAGCACTCCCGTGTTGAACCTAAAGCAGGGCGACCTGCCGGTAAGGCAAGCCATCGCCTCGCGAGCCGCCGCGCATCAACCAGACATGCTCGCATGCTTCGACAGCGACATCATACCATATTCGCATCACGCGTCTATAGAGGTCTGGACTGTGAACGCCGAAAATCAGCCGGTGCTTCAGCCTGGCCTGGTCGGACGCCGCCTCGGCGTATTTTGCCATCCGTGCGGTCCAGCGATGGCGGATAAGCGCGAAGTCGGGATAGAGCGTCACGACGCAGCGCTCGGCATAGGCACCGGCAATCGGGCGGGCAAAGAAGTCTTCGAAGGATCGGCGGATCGCTGCGTCGTCGAGGTCGTCCCACGACCGGACCCTTACGTCCATCATCAGGCGCATCAACAGGTCGAGGTGGTGCACCGCGTCTTGCGGCTTGTGCTCTATCGCCGAAAACTCGGCCTCGTCGCCGCAAGTCAGCCACATGCGCGCAGCCAGCTTTTCCCGGGTCGGCGATCGCTCCGACATGAACTGCTCGGGCAGGCAGGCGCTGAAACGCTGATCGAACGGCTTGGGAAACAGCTGCGCGCCCTTGAATGCGGCAAGGCTCAGGGCCGTGGTCTTGCCCGATCCGGGATAGCCGGCGACCACGAACAGCATCGACTCAGTCCTGCTTTCGCGACATGTGCGGCACGCGCTGGTCGATGAAGATCGATTGCAGCGCCGTGCCGAACATGCCGTCGGCATCGCCGAGCCGGGTGCGGCTGTAACCCGAGCCCTTGCCCGAAGTCTCGCTTTCCGCGTCGATCAGCAGCCAGTCACCGCGCGGCAGGCGGCTCATGTAGACCGTGATATCGATGTTCGCGAGGGTGTTTTCCATGACCGGCGCAGGCGGCGCGGTGCCATTGCCGAAGTCGCCGAGAATGGCTGCGACCGAGAGCGGGCGCAGCGCCTCGCCTTTGATGACATCGGTGAGGAAACGGACCCAGATTGCGCCTGGGCCAGGCTGACCGCGGTCAAGCTCGATCTGGCGCTCCTCGAACCAGCCGACATGACTCTCGGCGCGATCCTGTTCATTCCAGTAACGCCGCGAGAGCGGCACTGACTGCTCGCCGGTATCGGCCAGCCGGGCACGCACCGCCGTGGCGCGCAGCCACAGGCGGCCGCCGGCAGTGAATTCGACGTCGACCACCTGCATCCGCTTGCCATCGCGCAACATGCGGATTTCGGGGACCAGCGGCTCCAGCGGCACGGTGCCTAGGATGTCTATACTCAGGCGGGTCGTGAGCATCGGCTCGCTTGTCGGCACTTCGTCGAGCACAT
>JBIPOX010000122.1:0-5182 GCA_044378785.1 Novosphingobium sp. | reverse complement strand
CGACCAGCGCGCCACTGCCTATGAGGCGCTGGCGGCGATGACCATCAACGGCGCGCGGCAGTATTTCGAGGAAGCCAGCAAGGGCTCGATCACTGCGGGCAAACGCGCCGATCTCGTCATCCTCGACGCCGATCCCCTCACCGTGGATCCGGCGCGGATCGAGGCGATCTCAGTTGTCGAGACGATCGCGCGCGGGCGGACGGTCTACCGGCGGGATTAGCGCGGCGAGCAGGCGGACGAGCGCGGCTCAATCGTCGCTGGCGAGGAAATCGCGCATCGCCTTGTGGAAGTGGAAGACCGTGGTCTCCTCGCGCGGATTGAGGTTGACCCCTTGCCAGACCCGCGAGCGGATGCCTTTCTGCACCGCGAGCAGGTTTTCGAAATCCTGTTCGAGGAAAGGGCACTGGCCCTTGAATGAGGCAAGAGTGGGATAGACCTCGCGCTGGGCGCGCGGTTCCTCGCCCGGTGCAAAGCGTGCCAGTGCCCACACATCCATGATCGAGTGGCCAGGCGCATCGGGATCGGGCCTGAAGCGATACCACAGGCCGCCATCGACAGTCGGCAGGATGTTGGTGTTGGGAAATATCTGCCAGGCAGTGCTGGCCATGTCGGCGGGAGTGAGCCGCTCGGGCCATTTCTGGCCGCGTGCCTCGATCTCCTCGCGATGCCATTGCCAGTAACTGGCAAAGACATCGGCATCGGTCGCGTCGGGCGGCAGGGTCAGGACCCGCTCGGAAGCGGCCATGCACGGCTCAAGAAACATGGAACACAGGTCTTCGGACAGGCTCTTCATCCGCTCGTACCAGCGGTGGCGCGGATCCAGATCGTCGCAAGCAACCACAGTGAACGAGCCGTGGGTCGAATGCAGGCCCTGCTCAAGCTCGCCCGCGCCGCTGCTCGAGCCGAAGCGGTTGAGCTGCGGATGGGTGCCTTCGGTGTGATAGGCCTCGATGAAGGCCTCGAGCACGATCTTCCAGTCGGCCGGGATGTGCAGCACCTTGTACCACAGCGTCCGGCAGTTCTGCAGGTCGAAGGGATCGAGCCGTTCGGCGGCGGGTGACAGGTATTCGCGCAAAGGTGGCGAAGCGGGGTTCATCGTCAGCCACACCGCGCCGCCCCAGGTGTCGACCCGCGGCTGGACCAGCGATAGCGCCTCGCGCTCGGGCATCGTGCAGCCCTGCCAACCCTCCTGGTTGGGAATATAGGTGACCTTGCCTTCGAGGTCATAGCGCCAGGCGTGAAAGCGGCACATGATGCCATTGGCGACATTGCCGTTCCAGGCGGTCTTGAGGCGGCGGCCGCGATGCGAGCAGACATTGTAGAAGGCGCGGATCGTATCCTCGCCAACGCGCACGATCAGGAACGATTCGTTCTCGATCTCGTAAGTGACGAAATCGCCGAGGTTGGGGATTTCCTCCTCGCGGCAGGCGACTTGCCAGACCTTGGGCCAGAGTTTCTCGCGTTCGAGCTGCGGCAAGTCCTCGGCCAGGTAGTCGCTTGCCGGAATGAACTCGTGCCGCAGGGCTTCGAGCCCGTCGCGATAAGTCGCCATCGCATGTCCTCTTCCCGAATTACTGAGGATGTTGACTATCGCATTGCAAGTGCTGATGGAACCGCGAACGACTGAGCGGGCGAGGCGCAAATTGCAGGACAACGAACCATTCTTCCACCGCCAGGGCGCAATGCTGATCCCGACGTCGAGCGCGAAAGGGCCCTGGCAGGGCGCGGGCCTGCATGGCCGGGTGATCGCCGGGCTGCTCGCCAGCGAAAGCGAGCGCGTGCACGGCCATGCCGATTTCATGCCGACGCGGGTCACCGTCGATCTCTATAGCGCGCCGGCCATGGTGCCGCTCGCCATCGAGACGCGGCTGGTCAGGGACAGCAAGCGCATCCGGGTGGTCGATGCCGAGCTGATCTCGGAAGGACGCTCGGCCGGGCGTGCGACGATCCAGTTCCTGCGGCGCGGTGACAATCCGGCCGGAGAGCCTTGGCGCGGCAAGACCTGGTCGGCCCCCTATGGCGGCGACCTGCCCGAGGTCGAGCCCGGCGCGGACACCATGTTCGGCCTTTGGGAAATGCGCTGGGTCGAGGGCAGCATCGAAACCGGCGGCGGGCAGCGGCGGATGTGGATGCGCGAGAATCGCGAACTGGTGGGCGGCGAGCCGCTGACCCCCTTCGCGCGGCTGGCAGTCGGGGTCGACTACGTCAGCCCGCTTGCCAATATCCAGGGCGGGCAGGGCTATGCCTTCATCAATTCAGACCTGACATTCTACCTCCATCGCTTGCCGCAAGGCGAGTGGATCGGGTTTGAATCGGTCGCGCACGAGGCCAGCGAGGGGATCGCGATCGGCCATTGCAACCTCTACGATGGGCTCGGCCGGATTGGCTGGGGTTCGGCCTGTGGCCTGGCCCAGCGGGTCCGCCCCGAAGCGTGGGAAGCGCCAGCTAGCTAGCGGTGACTGCGCTGCTGCAGGTGCTTTCGCCGCGCTGCAATCTGGGCAAAGCGCTGCTCGCTGGTCACTCGCGGCGTGCCGGGCGGCAGGTGCGAGGCGAGCTCGTCGAATTGCACCTTGACCAGGCTAGGCACCTTGCCCGCATCGAACGGCCGGTCGCCAATCCCGTCGAAGCGGAACGCGACATAGCCGCGCCCAAGCCCGCCGGTATCGAGCCAGTTGGCAATGCCGGGATCGCGGTGGCTGAGCACGCACCAGAACGAGCCGTCCTCGCTCGCTTCGCATTGCTCGCCGGTCAGGCTCGATTGCATGTTCATGTATTCGAGCGAGGAATTCCACAGGTCGCGCAAGTGCACCGCCTGATAGGAGCCGCCCATTGGCCACCAGCGCAGCACCAGCGCCTCGTCCTCGGCAAGCTCGAAGATCGAGAAGGTCATGTAACGGCCCTTGGCCCCGCCTTGCGCAAAGGTGCTGGCGGGCGGCGGGATCGCATTGACCGGGGTGGCGTGATCGGAATCGGTCACTGTCTGGTGCAGGTTGGCCCAAGCCGCGACATCCTGCAGCAGGTTCTCGCCAGCCTCGCGCAGGCCGCGTGCCAGATCGCCCGGTTCGGGGCCAGTGCGCCGCGCGCCTTCAAAGCCGATCCGGTCGATATGGACCTCGCCCGGCACCTCGTGGGTCCAGTCGCTGTAGACCTGCCGGATCAGCACCCGGGCGCTGTCGGGCGGATTGTCCATCCAGTTCCTGCCCTGCGGCTGCGGCGAGAGGAAAATCTCGTAGGTGCCATCGGGCTCGACATGCAGCTCCTCGAAGGCAAGGAACCCGGTCGAACGCGGCAGCGACGAGCTCTGCCCAGCGTAGATCTGCACGTCGAGCCGCGCCTCGTTGGCAAGGTGCCCCCAGATGCGATAGGTCTCGCCGCCTGTGATCCGGGTTTGCAGATAGCGCTGGTCGGGGTTGTCCGCGCCGCACAGGTGCATGGTATCGTGGACATGCCAGACCGGGAAATCAGGGTCGATCTTGGTGTGCATTTCCAGCGCCTTGACCAGCACGCCGATCGCCATGGCATAGCCCGAGGCGCGATTTTCCGCGGCCCGGTAATTCGCGTGGGCCTGGATGAACTGCGAAGCTTGCGCCATCGCCTCGCCCAATTGCGCCCAGGCAGCCTCGATGTCCTCGTGCGGCTCAGCCATGGCCTGCCTCGGCAGGCTTGCGGGTCAGGTCGGGAAAGCGGTCGTGATAAAAGGCGAAACGCTGTTTCAGCTCGGCCGGATCGACCCCGTATCGCGCCGCGTCATAGCTGCGCGCGCCGTGCCTGCCTTCGGAATTCTCGCTCCACCACTTGCGCATGCGCTGCTCGGCCAGGTCCGACAGCTCTTCGCCAAGCCATGCATAGAGCGCCCTGATCCGGCCGATGACGTCTTCGGCCATTTCGTAAAAGCCGATGTCGAAGAATTTCTCCGGGTGCCGATCGCGGAAGGCCATCAGCCGTTCGAGGCAGATCACCCGCACCTCGGCGAGGTGGCGCCCGAGATAGGGCTCGTCCGGCTCGCTGGTCATCGAGGTGAGATGCGCGGAAAACAGCGCTGCCTCGGACGGGATCATGGCATCGACATTGCGATGGGTCTGGATGAACAGGGCGTCGGGATAGACCCGGCCCAGCTCGAACACGCCGTGCATGTGCGGCGGGCTGCGCACGAACCAGTTCTTGGGGCCGCACTTCCATTGCAGCATCTGCAGCACCCGTTTGTGAAAGCGGTAGGCAGGCTCCATGTCGCAGGCGAACAGCCACTTGCTGTAACTCGGGTTTCGGCCCCAGGCCTCGAACAGCTGCGAGCGGAAATCGTAGGCGAGCAGGAACACGCATTCGGTCGGCCCCTGCGGATCGGACGGCGCCTTGTCGCCTGCCTCGGGAAAGCGTTCGCGTTCGCGCTGGTGCCGGGCGATGGCCAGGGCAATGCGCGGATCGCTCTGCTCGCTCGCTTTCTCGGGTGGCGGGCTCGGGAAATGGGCTTCCCAGCTGCGCAGCACCCGCCGCGCCGGGTCCTGCGCCATCATGAAGCCGAGCGCGTTCGAACCAGAGCGGCCCAGCCCGATGCCGATCACCGGGCGCACAATCTGCTCGTCGGCGATTTCCGGGTGATCCTTCCAGCTCTGCTCGAACTTGAGCCGCTCGGACAGGATATCGACGATACGCTCGGTTAGGATCGCCTCGCCAGTCGCGTTGAGCGCGGCTTCCTCGTTCAACGACTTGACGAGAACGCCTAGCCCTTCCTGCCAGGTGTCAGGGCCGAAATCCGCCAGGCCGGTGCGCTGGCGCGCAGCCTCGACCAGCGTGTCGACGTTCAGGTTGGCCATCGCGCTGCTTCTCCCGGACCCGCTTGCGAGCCGCTCCGGTCAGCACGGTATCGACGTTTGATTGCGTCGCCAAGAGAGCTGACGTAGCCTTGCCGGAGCCGGTGGTGCTGAGGGCTGACAGCAGCGGCGGCTTGCGCTTGGAGGTAATGCTGTATGGTTATTTCTTATTGGCGCATATTTCTTGCATGCATAGGAATTGGCTCTGCAATTCATTTATTCACGGATCACGGACGGATTGCATTTCCATTGGTCCTAATCGGGGGATTATTAGGGTCAGGACTCATTGATTGAGCCAGAAGATGACAGTTGCGGCGATACAGATGGCGGACATGAAGGTGTGGGCACATCGGTCGTAACGGGTGTGGATGCGA
>JBIPOX010000121.1:0-5193 GCA_044378785.1 Novosphingobium sp. | reverse complement strand
CAATATAGTCCAATCAATCGGTTCTGACCATCCGTTCCAGGGATCGCCTGGAGATTTACCGCCCGGGCACGGGCCGAACGGGAGCAGGCCTGATGGCGCTGTGCACGGCCTCGCCTGTCACAACGCCACCGAAAACAGGAATTCCTCGTCGAGGTGATTGGTCACCCGGAATTCGATATCGGCGACCTTTTCAAAGCCATGGCGCGCGTAGAACCGCTGACCGCCAAAATTCTCGCTCCATACCGAAAGCTGGATTTCGTCGGCGCCGAATTCGCGCGCCGCGGCGATCGCCCAGTCCATCAGCCTGGCGCCGATTGCCTGACCGGTGCGCGCGGGGTCGACATAGAGTCGGTGCAGCGTGACGGGCTTCTTGCCGCGGGCGTGCATGGGCCATCCGGGGGCAAGCGAAATCAGGCAATATCCCGCGATGCCAGTGCCATCGACCGCAAGCTGCACGCGCATCTGCGGATCGGCGAGATCCGCGCGCGTCGCTTCGAGGCCATAGACCTGCTCAAGAAACGGATCGAGATCGGCCTTGGCATAGCAGTGCCCAAACGCCGCGACAAAGGCCTGGCGGCCGAAGGCGGCAAGTTGGGCAGCGTCTGCAAGAGTGGCGCGGCGCAGTTCCATGCGCCCTTTTCGGCCTATTGCTGCCTTCGGGCAAGCCTGTCAGGCGAACTTGTCGGCCTTGCGCGTGCCCATGCGCATGCGCGATTCGAGCCGGGCGCGAAGTTGGGCGTAGTAGGCCTCGAGGAAAGCGCGCTCCCCGCCGCCCACCGCAAGTTCGCGCCCGATCTTCTGCGCGATCTTCTGCTGCACTGCCTGCAGCGCCTCGGCGCGATCCTCGCGCAGAACTCGCTCGAGCGTCTGCAACTCGTACTCGCCGTAGACGTCGAGTTCCTCGTCGCTGAACCGGAAGGCGACCGGCCCGGCACCGGACGCGGACATCACGGCTTCGAGTTTGCGGCGCGGCACTTCGACTACCCACGATCCGGCGACAATGTCGCCCGCGCGCAGCCGGTCGCGGTTCCAGAACGGAAACAGTGCGAAAATGAGGAACCAGGCCGCCGCGGCCGTGATCGCCGGGCCCATGCCTTCGTCGCCCGCCGATGCGACAAAAGCCAGGGGCAGGAACAACTCGATGTCGCGCAGCAGGTTGCGGGCAATGACCATCTCGACCGAGAGCCGCCCGCCCCCCGCATCATTGGCGCGCGAAGCGACCCGGATTCCGGCCAGCCGCTTGCCCGGCGTTGCGCCGCGCGGGCCAAGCTCGAAGAACAGGAAATAGGCGTTGCGCAGCAGGAACATGATAATGATGTAGACCACGAACAGGAATTCGAGCGCGCCAAGCGCGCCTTCCCTGCCACCGGCTGCGAAAAATTCGTCCAGCCCGCCGAAGATCAAGAAGGCAAGCGTGACGGTGATCGCGATCTGCGCGATGGTGAGAAAGGCCAGGTCCATGATCAGCGCCCCGGCGCGCGCGCCCCGGCTCGCCAGGGTGATCGGCAGGACGATACCTTCGGGCGTGATCAGCACCCGGTCGCGCCCGGATCGCCGCAACCGCTCGGCCGACGCTGCGCTCATGGCGCGCCTGCCTCGGTCCGCCGCCGTCCCAGCGCGAGGAAATAGGCAAGCCACAGCGCCAGCATGAACAGGCCGATGACCAGCCTGCCGGCTGCGTCATCGACCAGCTGACGCGCATAGCCTTCGAGCATGGCCGCAACGATCAGCATCAGCACCACGCCTGTCATGACCTGGGCTGCGCGTCGCCCGGCCTGCGCAGTGGCTTCCAGCACGCTGCGTTCGCCGGGAAAAGCCATCGAGCGTCCGACATGCAGTCCCGATGCACCCGCCAGCAGGATCGCGAGCAGCTCGGTCGTACCGTGGACCGAGAGCCAGGCTGAAAACTCGAACAGCAGGCCCTGGCCGTTGAACAGCCACAGCATTGCGCCCAGGGTCGCGGTGTTCTGCACCAGCAGCATCAGCGTCGGCACCCCGAAGGCAAAGCCCAGCGCAAAGGCGAGGATCGAGACCTGCGCGTTGTTGCTGAACAGGTAGGCGGCAAAAACCGACAGGCCGCTGCCGTCCTCGGTGCCGGCAAGCGATTGCTGCAGTACCTCGCGGCTGGCGCCTGGTACGCGGCTATCGGCGAATTGGCCCGGAACGATCTGGGCGTACCAGTCGGGATCGCTTGCCACCAGCAGCCAGCCAGCTACCGCGCCTGCGACCATGACCAAAAGGGCGATCGCGATGTCGAGGCCGATAGCACGCACCGAGGCGCTCCAGCCGCCACCGAAGAAGTCGCGCAGCCACGAGCCTAGCGACGAGCGCGGGCCGTAGACGACGAACCAGGCGCGCTGCACCAGCGCCTCGAGATAGGCGAGCGTCGCTGCGTCGAGCGAAATCTCGCGCGCAACCGAAAGGCTGGAGGCGACCGTGCGATAGAGCACTGGCAGCGCTTGCACATCCTCGTCCGACAAGCGCCGCAGCTGGCCCTTTTCCATGCGGGTAACGATCGCTTCGAGCCGCTGCCAATCGGCTTCGCGCTCGAAGCGGAAACGGTCGGAGCGCAGCGCTGCCGCCTCGATCGCCATGGTGCTGGCGTCGGGCCCGCTCATCCGATTGCTCCGATGCGCTTGATCGCAAGATAGGCGTCAATCAACCGGGTGCCGACCTGCGCATAGGGCGCTTCGAGCACGTCGGCGCCAAGCTGGCGGAGCCGCAATTTGACCAGTTCGCGCTGGCGCAGCAGCGAACCGGCGGTAACCGCCATGGCCAGCGCCTGCATGTCGTCCGGCGCGGCGTTCGAGATTTCCTGAAGCTCGGCATCTTCCAGCGTCACGAACAGCACCAGGTGATGCCGGGTCAGGCGGCCAATGCTCTCGATCATCAGCTCGGCGCTGGTCGGGTCAGTGAAATCGGAAAACACCACGATCAGCGAGCGACGTTGCAGGCGCGCGCTCAGGTTTGCCATGGCGAGGGTGAAATTGGGCTCCTGGGCGTGATAGTCGAGCCCGGCAGCGGCTTGCTGCAAGCGGTGGAAATCGCGGCTCGAAGAGACGAACGGACTCATCGCCTCGGGCCTTGCGGCAAAGCCGTACAGCGCCACCCTGTCGCCGCTTTTGAGCGCAACATAGGCGGTAGCGAGCGCAGCGCTGACCGCGCGGTCGATGCGCGGCTGGCCATCGATCGGCTCGCACATGGCTTGCCCGCAATCGAGTGCGAAGACGATCTGGTTGTTGCGCTCGGTCTCGTATTCCTTGGCATAGAGGTGGACGTGACGGGCCGAGGCTTTCCAGTCGATACGGCGGCGGTCCATGCCTGGCTGGTATTCGGCGAGCGCTTCGAACTGGGTGCCCTCGCCGCGCATGCGCCGCGCGATCAGGCCGACCTGGGCATCGCGCAGGAAGGTTTGCAGTGCCGGGCTGCGCACCTCGGCGATATTGGGCCTGACCCGGACCGGCCAGCCCAGCGGCATGATCGCCTGCCGGGTGCCGAGCCCAAGCGGTCCGGTCCAGCGCAGCCACATCGTCTCGACCTGGCCAGTGCCTCGCCGCACCGGACGATAGGGTGCGGAAGCGTGCCAGGTCCGGTCTTCGATTGCCTGAAGTGCAAAGGCGATGCGCCCGCCCGGGACGAGCCGCGGATCCAGTGCCAGCGAAGTCTCGACGAGCGAGCGGCTCCCGCCACCGAACGAGGCGCGGACCTGAAGCCATGCTTCTGCGCCAACTTCCTCGTCGGACGCGGCAGTGAAGTCCAGCTCCCGCAGCGATCCCGCCAGCAGCGCGTCGATGACCACCAGTGCGAGCAGTGCCAGGCCGAGCAGCGGCGCGACAATCCATGCGCCCGGGGCCATTGCACCGATTACCAGCGCCAGCGGCGCAGCCAGGGCCAGCACCACGGCGGCGCGGCGGGTGGGCACGATCAGGCTGGTGGGAGGCGCTGCCACTGGCGCAGGCTCAGCGCGGTGCTTCGGTCTGGGTCACGAGATCGCCGACCAGCGCCTCGACCTGCTTGCCTTCGATCTCGGCGGCAGGGCTGAGGATCAGGCGGTGGCGCAGCACTGCGGTGGCCAGCGCCTTGACATCGTCGGGCAGCACATAATCGCGCTCGTCAAGTGCGGCGCGCGCTCTTGCCGCGCCCGCCAGTAGCACCGCTGCGCGCGGACTGGCACCGAGGGCAAGGTCCGGGCTTTCGCGAGTCGCACGCACCAGCCGCACGACGTATTCGGTGACTGCCTCGGACAGGGTGACCCCGCGCACTGCCTCGCTTGCCGCAGCCAGCCGCGCCGGGCTGGCGACTGTCGCGATCCCCAGTTCGGCAGGCGTCGGCAGGCCCCGGTTCTCGCCGAAGCGAGCGACGATGCGCGCTTCCTCGTCCTGGCTGGGATAGGGGATCAGCAGTTTGAACAGGAAGCGGTCAAGCTGCGCTTCGGGGAGCGGATAGACGCCCTGGCTTTCGATCGGGTTCTGGGTTGCCACTACCATGAAATGCGCGGGCAGGGCGTGGGCCGCGCCATCGAGCGTGACGCGCCGCTCCTGCATGGCTTCGAGCAGGGCCGCCTGGGTCTTGGGCGGGGTGCGGTTGACCTCGTCGGCAAGCAGCAGGTCGCAGAAGATCGGTCCGCGGGTCAGGGTGAATTGGCTGGTCTGGAAATTGAACAGGTTGGAGCCGAGGATGTCGCCTGGCATCAGGTCGGGGGTGAACTGGATGCGCCCGAAATCGAGCCCGAGGCTGGCAGAAAAGCATTGCGCAAGGAAGGTCTTGGCGGTGCCTGGCGGTCCTTCGAGCAGGGTGTGGCCGCGCGCCATCAGCGCGATCAGCAAGTGATCGACGATCGCCTCCTGGCCAACGATCGCCTTGGCGACCTCGTGCCGGATCGCCCCTGCGAGTGCGCCGACATCCGCCAGGCTCATGGTGCCCGGTGCACCGGAGTGCGTTCCGGATTGCTCTTGTGTCATCGCTTCAGCTTCCTTTCGAGCGCGTGCAGCTCGCGCGCTGCGGTAACGGCCTGGACTGGACTGCCTGCGCCGCGCAGGCGCCCGGCAATCCGGGAAAAGGGGGTGGCTTCGGGGTCGCGCGCAGCCAGCGCGCGGTCGATCGCCTGTTCCGCCTCATCGCGGCTTGGCTGGCGGGCGAGCCCCAGCGCCCGGGTGAGGCTCTGGCGCGCCCGCTCGGCATAGGGCGCAGAGA
>JBIPOX010000120.1:0-5218 GCA_044378785.1 Novosphingobium sp. | reverse complement strand
CCGCCCACAAACCCCAGCAAGGCCGATCTTTTCGCCTGCGAAAGCCGCAAGACCGGGGCCTTGATCCGCTTCGCGGTCGAAGCCGGTGCAATGCTGGGCAAATGCAATGGCGAAGAGCGCGAGCGCCTTCTGCGCTTTGCAGAAAGCCTGGGGCTGGTGTTCCAAATCCGCGACGATATGCTCGATTTAATCGGCGATACAGAAGTCGTAGGCAAAGCGCTCGATAAGGACGCAGTCGCTGGTCGTGCAAGTGCAACCAGCCTGCTATGATTAAAAGGCGCCGCGCAGCAGGCTAGTGAACTGGAAAGTGCGTGCCACGATGCGTTAGATAGCTTTGGCTCCAAGGCCACCGCGCTTCGCGATCTAACGAAGTTCGCAATCTCACGTATGCATTGAAGTGCCGATGCGTGGAGTTGCCAAAGCGTAAGTTCCTTATAATTAGTTCAAAAAAGGGATGAGATTGATGAAGCTCATTGTTTTCTGCGCGATCGCAACAGCTGCCGTGACCGTCCCTGCAGCAGCACAGGATGCAGACCGTTTCGATGGTCCGTTTGTCGGCGTGCAACTGGGCTGGCAGCAAGACCGGAGGTCAGCCACGACCAGTGCAGTGCCGCCCATTACCACTCGCGCGACCGGCGATGGCTTGGTCTACGGGGGTCAGGTCGGCTACGATGCCAACATCGGCGGCGCCGTGCTTGGTGCCGAGGGCTCCATTACTGGACGGACTGGCAACAATGGTTCTGCTGCTCTCGATTTCGAGACGGGCCGGACGATCAACGTAACGGCTCGGGCCGGTTTGCTAGTATCCCCTGAAAGCCTCCTTTATGCTCGAGGAGGTTACTCTAATGCGCGCTTCTCGTTCTCCAATCCGGCAGGCAATTCAGAAAGCCGGAACGGGTACACGCTCGGCGCCGGTTATGAAGGATCGCTCACGGACAAGATTTCGGCTCGGATCGAATATGCCTACAGCAACTACGGCAGCGATAAATTGCCCGGCATTGGTGGCCCCGTGGACGTAAACTACCGGCGGCATGGCATGACTGCCGGGTTCAATCTTCGGTTTTGAATGCATCGACGAGAAGGCCAATCAGAGATCGGCTATGTACGAAAAGAAAATTAGCTTGAACTGATTGGCTGGTTATCCAAGCTCGGAGCTGGGGGTCGGTTGCATTCGCATAATTCCAGCAGCTAAGATCTCCCCGACTTCAGCCAATCTCTCCTCTGCGGTCATGGTGTTGGGATCTGGACGTCCCGGTGCCCATCTGACCCTCGGCGGCGCCGCAGGATAAAGCTCCATCACGAGATTGGGCTTCTTCGCGAGCAGGGCGAGTAGCACCTTGGCCGGTCCAGACGGCTGCCGGCGACCTTGTTCCCAGTTTACAAGCGTGCCTTCCGGCACACCAATGCTGGCGGCGAAGTCGCTCTGAGATAAGCCGGTTCGTTGCCTGATCGCTGTCACGTCGACCGATGGTATCTTCCCATGGTGTCTGCGGGCGCTTGTGTTGTCTGCCTCCAGGAAGGTGACTGTGATATTCAGCTCTTTTCTGGGCTTTTTCTGGTGCTTCATCGCTGCCTGCCATTTTTGATCCGAACTACGCCAGTGGCGTAGGTCGTCGCAGACAGCGAGAACATCATGTCGACCGAACCTCGAAAGCAGGGGTTCGGTCGGTGAAAATGGCAGATTTCTGGGGTTTTAGGCTATGGGGCAGGTGATAGGGTTCGTAACGCTCTCGGTAGGCGGGCGGTTTTTCCAACTCACGGCCCGTAAGTGGCTAAGCGGAAGTTAAGAGCTATTCCGCCAAAAAGCGACGCAAATTCAACAGTTTTCAAGAGGCCATGTCCACTGACCAAGGTCGGCGGAGACAGTTTGTTTCGCAACTCGGTGCAATGGCGGAGCGGGTGGGATTCGAACCCACGATAGGCTTTTGACCTATACACACTTTCCAGGCGTGCGCCTTCGACCACTCGGCCACCGCTCCGCAAGCCCGGCTGTCGGGCAAGGCCGCGCAGGTAGCGGCCAGGCGCGCGTTTCGCAAGGGGCTTGGGCTAGCCTGCGGCAGCGCCCGCCCGCTCGGTATCGCGCATCGCCCGCCAGATCGCCTGGTCGAGCTCGCGCGCGGGCGGATCCTCGCGCGCCTCGACATGCACATGCAGATCGACCAGCAGGTCGCGCAGCACGCCGGTGCGCGCCTCCAGCGCCGACAGTCGCAGATCATCCGAAGCCGCGCCCGCTGCCGCTTGCAGCCGTTCGCGCAAGCCAGGCTCATGCTTCACGACGTCCAGCGCCGAGCCAAACAGCGCGCGCAACCGTTCGTGCTCGCCGACCATCAGCGCCACCGTATGCTCGCGCTCGGCGCGGTCGATTGCCAGCAACGAGGCGACCATGCGCAGATCGTTGCGCGCGAAATCGTCGGCCAGCATCGGCATGACGTCCTCGGCAAGGTAAGTCTCGATCTGTTGCAGGATGGTGGTGCGCCGCAGCTTCATCCCATCACCCCGCGCCGCTCCATGGCCTCGAGCACAACGCCGCGGTGGAATGGCCCGGCGCGCGACACGGTCAGCGCCAGCACCATTTCGCGGCTGATGCCCTCCTCGAAGCTCTTTTCAGCAGTGGTCCAGATTGCCGAACACTTGACCGCGGCGAACAGCCGCCACCAGTCGAGCGCGGCGCTATCGACGGTCAGGCCGCTGGCCGCCTGCCATAGCTCCAGCCCGCGCGCCTCGTCGAAATAGCGGCTGATCGACCACATCGGGTCGATGGCCCAGGCGATGTCCTCGATCGGATCGCCGATGTGGCACATCTCCCAGTCGAGCACTGCGCTGATCGTGCCATCGGGCAGGAACAGGAAATTGCCCGAGCGAAAATCGCCGTGGACGATCGCGGGCCGGGCAGGGGGCGGGGGCGGATTGCGCCGCAGCCAGCGGATCGCCGCACGTAGCAGCGGCTCGACCAGGTCCTCGCCCTCGTCGAGGCGCTGTTCCCAGAAATCGAGCTCGCGCTGGTGCGGCGGGAGTGGATCGCCCGCGCCGCGCAGCGAGCCAAGCGCCAGCCCGGCGGGATCGAGCGCGGCCAGCGCGCCAAGATGGGTCCAGAAATTGTGGCCCACCGCTTGCGCCTGGCCCTCATAGGGATCGTCGGCCAGGTGGAAGTGGCCCGGCTTGCCCGGCATCATGTCCATGATGAAGAACGGTCGTTCCAGCCACTGGCGATCGAGTTCGAGGAAGTGCACTTGCGGGATCGGCACGCCCTTGCCGGCGAGGGCGGAATAGACGGTGTATTCAAGGTCGTGCTCGGCATTGACGAGGCCAGCCTCGGGCGCGCGGCGCAGGATATAGGCTCCGCTGCGGCTTTCGCCTGCCTCGTTCCAGTGGGCCTGATAGCGATAGGTTTCCTGGCTGGAGCCGCCGTGGATGCGCGCTAGCCCGGTCACTGCAATGTCGCGCGCCTGCGGCAGGCGATGCGCGAGATAGCGCGCCAGGCTTGTCTCAAGATCGCTCAACCCGGTCCCTTTCCCTATCGCTATCGCCTATCACGGCGGGGGCCAGTGTCAAACCGCGCGTCAAACCTCCACAGCGCCTGCTTGACGCATGCAGGCAGGTGGGCGAAGCGGGCGCAGTCAATGGCGCGCGACAGGGAGAGGCAAGCCGTGCTGAATTTCCTCGACGGCGAATGGTTCTTCGGCATTGCCATGGGGCTCTATCCGCATCGCGGCATCCTCGATTGCGCCTTCAGCCTGGTGCGCAAGGATGGCCTGCAACGCTCGTTCTTCGCATCGCGCCGGGCACCGAACGAGCGGACCGACATGAGTGCCGGGCCGTTTCGGCTGATCGTCGAAGAGCCGATGCGCCGCACCCGGATCGTGCTCGACGACAACGAAAGCGGGCTGGCCTGCGACCTCTTGTTCTCGACCCGCACCGGGGCGATCGAGGAAGCGCGCCAGGTGCTGTGGAGCGGCCCGCGCAAGGTGATGGATTGCACCCGGTTCGACCAGTTCGGCCGCTGGAGCGGCACGATCCGTAGCCCCGACGGCGACATCGCTGTCGATCCGGCGCATAGCTTTGGGGTCAAGGACCGCTCGTGGGGAGTGCGCAAAATCGGCGAGCCCGACAGCGGCGGCGCGCCTGCGCTCAAGCCGCATGGCGCGTTCTTCCTGTGGGCGCCGCTGTTCTGGGGCGACGAGGTCAGCCAGGCGATCATCTACGACGGCACCGACGGCAGGCCGCTGATCCGCGACGCGATGACTGCGCCGTTCCACCGCGACGAGCCGCAAGGGCCAGAGGCCGAGGATGGCCACATGACGCGGCTCGCCACTGCCCGCCACCGTATCGCCTACCGGCCCGGAACGCGGCTGGCGAAGAGCGCAGAGATCGACCTGGTCGGCCACGATGACAGCACGCGCACCGTCAGTTTCGAGCCGATCCTGCGCTTTCACATGAAGGGCATCGGCTATACCCACCCCGAATGGGGCCATGGCATGTGGAAGGGCGAGCTGGCCATCGGCCACGAGGTGTTCGATCCCGCGACCATCGATCTGTTGCAGCCATGGCATTTCCACACCCAGCAAGTCTGCCGGGTGAGCGACGGTGCGCGGACCGGCATCGGCGTTCTCGAACAGATCGCTATGGGACCATACGCGCCTGCCGGGTTCACCGGCTATACCGATGGAGCGAAGTAGGCGAGGGGCTGATCGCCCGGAGCGAGGGCCACCGTCGGAGGATTGAGGAAGTTTCAAGTCACAGCCGTCTCCCCGTGCTTGACACGGGGCTAGGCTATTCTGTGGACCCAACATTTGGCATAAAGCACCCATGCAAAAGGGTGGCTGGGTATACATCATGGCAAGCCGCTATCGCGGCGGTATGTACGTTGGCGTCTCGTCTGACCTTAGCCAGAGGGTCGGTCGGCATCGCGCAGGAATCGGTTCGATCCATGTTGCCGATTTCGGCAAGACTCGCCTCGTCTACGCAGAGCGCCACGAAGAGATCGAAGCCGCTATCGCACGTGAAAAGCTGGTCAAGAAGTGGCGAAGGGAATGGAAATTCGCGCTGATCGAGGCTGACAACCCCGATTGGCGCGATCTATGGAGCGAATGGTTTGGTGAGGCCTGATTGCAAGGTCAGCCTTGCCCCGTGTCAAGCACGGGGCGACGAAAACGGCTAGCAAGCCCTACTCACCCACCGTCACCACCAGCTTGCCGATCGCGCCGCGACCGCGCATCCG
>JBIPOX010000285.1:0-3017 GCA_044378785.1 Novosphingobium sp. | reverse complement strand
CGGCGCGTATCGTTACCGAAATATCAACCCTGCTCGACGATAAGGCGGCCTACGAACAGATGGCGCGTGCGCACAACCCATTCGGGGACGGCACCAGCGCGCGCCAGATCGTGGAGTTGCTGGCGCATGAAATTGGACGCGAAGCCTGACGTTTCGGTCATTGGTCTGGGCTATATCGGCCTTCCCACCGCTGCGATAATCGCCCGCTCGGGCTGCAAGGTGCTGGGGATCGACGTCTCGCAGAAGGTAGTCGACACGATCAACCGCGGCGAAATCCACATCGAGGAAGTCGATCTTGACGGCCTCGTGCAGGGCGTGGTTGCGCGCGGGCTGCTATCGGCCTCGACCGAGGTGGCACCTGCCGACGTTTTCGTGATCGCCGTGCCCACGCCTTTTGACAAGGACCACGCCCCCGACATTTCCTATGTGCTGGCTGCGGGCAAAGCGATTGCGCCAGTGCTCAAGGTGGGCAACGTGGTGATCCTGGAATCGACCTCACCGGTCGGCACTACCGAGGCGCTGCGCGACATGATCGCCGAGGCGCGGCCCGACCTGAAATGTCCCGGCCTCACTGCCGAGACCCCCGACCTGTCGATTGCCTATTGCCCCGAGCGGGTGCTGCCCGGCAAGATCCTCGAGGAGCTGACCGGCAACGACCGCTCGATCGGCGGCATCACCCCGCGCTGCGCGCGCAAGGCGCTGGCCTTCTACAAGCGCTTCGTGCGCGGCGAATGCGTCACCACCGACGCGCGTTCGGCGGAAATGACCAAGCTGGTCGAGAACGCCTATCGCGACGTGAACATCGCCTTTGCCAACGAGCTTTCGATTGTCGCCGACCGGATGGGGCTCGACGTGTGGGAAGTGATCCGGCTGGCTAATCGCCACCCGCGCGTCAACATCCTTACCCCCGGTCCGGGCGTCGGCGGCCATTGCATTGCGGTCGACCCCTGGTTCATCGTCCATGGCGCGCCCGAAGAAACCCCGCTGATCCGCACTGCGCGCGGCGTCAACGATGGCAAGATGCATCATGTCGTGGCGCGCGCCGAGGCGCTGGTCGCGGCCCATCCCGGTGCCAAGGTCGCCTGCCTGGGCCTGGCCTTCAAGGCCAATATCGACGATTTCCGCGAGAGCCCGGCGCGCTTCGTCGCCAGCCGCATCGCCCGCAAGTATGGCGAGCGTGTCCACATTGTCGAGCCTTATGCCGCCGAACTGCCGATCGAATTCACCGATACCGGCGCCAGCCTGATCGACATCGATACCGCGCTTGAGCAGTGCCAGGTGCTGATCGTGCTGGTCGACCATGACCTGTTCCGGGTCGTGCCGCTGGCCGAGCGGGCCGGCAAGCTGGTCTACGATACGCGCGGCATCTGGCCCGATCAGCCCGGCTTCGCGACCGAGCCGGCGGACCTGCGCCTCGCCAGCTGAGGCCTGCACCAGGCGGGCGATGCACGATGGGCGCTGAACAGGCCATTCTGCTGGCTGGCATGGCGCTATGCGTGTTCGCGCTGTGGGCGATCATCCGGCATGACTGGTTGCGCCTGACCCGGCCTGGCCACCGCGTGCTGGCGCGGGTGGTCGGCCACACCGAGATCAACGACAGCGACGAGCGATATTTCACCGCGCGCTATGCCTTCCACGATGGCCTCGCCGAGCGCGAGGTCACCGACATGGTCGGTAAGAACCGGCCGCGCCCCGAGATCGGCACGAACATCGAACTGGTCTATCCCGAAGGTCGCCCGGACCTCGCCCGTCCGGCCCGCCCATTGCTGTGGCTGGTGGTCTATCTGGGGCTGATCTACGCGCTTGGCGTGCTTGTCGCCAAATGGCTGGGTTACATTTAGGGTCCGGACCGGTTCTACCCGAGGCAGCGAGCGAACAGCGCTTCCATCCGTCCCCAGGCGGTCTCTGCGGCCTGCTGGTGATAGATTTCGGGGCGGCTCGGCATCATGTAGCCGTGTAGCGCGCCGGGGTGCCATTCGAGCTGGTATGTGACCCCAGCCGCCTTCAGCGCGGCCTCAAGCGTGTCCATCTGTTCGGGCGTCGCCATCGCATCCTGGTCGGCAATACCAAAATAGAGCTCGGCCTCGATCCGGTCGAGATGGCGATGCGGCGAGCCAGGTGCATCGGTGGCGAGCCCACCTGGGTGCAGCGAGGCACCGCAAGCGACTTTTGCGCCCATCGCCTGCGCCAGTTCCAGCGTCAGTTTGCCCCCCATGCAGTAGCCATGCAGTGCGATTGCACCGGGCCGGGCAATCGGGTCGCCTTCGACCAGCGCCAGCGCGGCTTCGACGTCGGCTTTTGCCATCTGCGCGGTCAGGCCGCCGATTGCCGCCATGATCTTCTCGCCTTCCTTGGCGAAATCGAGCGGACCCTTGAGGCCCTGACGGTAGAACAGATCGGGTGCGACCACGCAGTAGCCCCATGAGGCGACCCGGCGGGCGTGGCCGTGAAGCTCGTCACGCATGCCAAGTCCGTCCATCAGCTGCACTACCACCGGAAACGGCCCTTCGCCCTCGGGCCATGTGACGAAAACATCCATGGCGCCATCGGCAGTAGTCACGGTCTCGTTACGATCAGGCATGCTCGCTTCTCCCAGCTGTCAAATCCCGGCGTACCACGCATAGTCGCTGTGATCCTCCCAGTAACCCCCCTTGCCGCCATAGAGCCCGGCAAGGGTCTCGCGCGCCTCGATCCGCATGACGAACTTGGCGTGCTTGTAGCCAAGTTGGCGCTCGACCCTGAGGCGCAACGGCGCGCCATGCGCCTCGGGCAGCAGCTGGCCGTTCATCTGCCATGCCAGGATAGTTTGCGGGTGCATTGCATCGATCAGGTCGATCGATTCGTAATAGGGCGTCTCGCCAAACCGGTCGGCGCAGTGGAACACGATATAGCGCGCCCGCTCGGCAAGCCCGGCCATGGCAAGCACTTGCGAAAGCTGCGGACCCTGCCACTTGCCAATCGCGCTCCACCCCTCGACGCAATCGTGACGGGTGATCTGCTCGCGGTGGGGCATGGCC
>JBIPOX010000119.1:0-5250 GCA_044378785.1 Novosphingobium sp. | reverse complement strand
CGAGCCTGGCGCGGATGGCACGGTGCATTGCGGCAACGTCTTCAACCGAAGGAACCCGGCCCGTGCCAATCGCCCAGACCGGCTCGTAAGCGACGGAGAGCCTGGCAACCACTTCATCGCCGGGGGGAACAGAACCTTCCACCTGCGCAGTGACGACAGCCTCGGCGTCGCCGGCATCTCGCTGCGCCTCGGTTTCACCCACGCACACGATCACCGAAAGACCAGCGGCCAGCGACGCTTGCGCCTTGGCGCTAACATCGGCGTCGCTCTCGCCATAATTGGCGCGGCGCTCGCTATGGCCGACGATAGTGAAAGTGGCACCGGCATCCTTGAGCATGGCGGCAGAGAGGTCGCCAGTGAACGCGCCCGAATCCTGCGAATGGCAATCCTGCCCGCCGACTCCAATGGCTTGCACGACTTCGTTCATCCGGTGAATCAGTGTAGCTGGCGGTGCGAGCGCCACCTGGACCTTGGGATAGCGCTGCGCAGCGCGGTCAATGGCGCGTGCTTCGGTCAAGGCACCGCGCAGTCCGTTCATCTTCCAGTTGCCGACGATATAGGGCAATAGCATCGTAAATCCTTCAAGCTGGACGAATCCCTTGCAAGACCGCTTCCGTGCCGAGCGGGGCTGCTAGGCCAGAGCGGCCCGACTTGTCAAAGCCGCAATTCGGACAATCGCCAGCCGTGCGACGGGCGGCCATTGCGGCGCGGCGCTTTGCCCCCTAAAGCGGCGACCGGGAAACACGGCGCTTAGGTGCCGTCCCGCAAGCTTCGTCCAAACCATGGCGGAAACATGCTCAGTTCAGTCCGATCTTTCCTCACCTCCAAGTTCGGCGCGGCGATTGGTATCGGCTTTCTCGTGCTGATCGCGATCGCCTTTGCCAGCGGCGACGTGTCCAACGTCGGCAATTTCGGCGGCGTCGCGGGCGGTGACCGGGTTGCCACTGTCGGCAAGGAACGCATCGATACCTCGACGCTGAGCCAGGCGGCGACTTCCGCGCTCGAAAACGTCCAGCAGCAGAACCCGACCATGTCGATGAAGGGGTTCATCGCCGATGGCGGGCTTGACCAGGTGTTCGATCGTCTGATCGATCGGCTCGCCATTGCGGCCTTCGGGCGCGAGAACGGGATTGTTGCCAGCGACCGGCTGATCGACAGCGAGATCACCGGCATACCCGCCTTCAAGGGCCCGGACGGCAAGTTCAGCGATCAGTTGTTTCGCCAGATGATGCAGCAGCGCGGGATCAGCGAGCAATCGCTGCGCGACGACCTTTCGCAAGGCCTGATTGCGCGTCAGGTCATGCTGCCAGCAGCAGCGGGCGCGACCATGCCTGGCAAGATGGCGCTGCGGTATGCCGCCTTGTTGAGCGAGACCCGCACGGGTGAGATCGCGGTGTTGCCCTCGATGCTGTTCCAGCCGCAGACCCCTGCGAGCGACAAGGAAGTGTCGGACTACTACGCCAGGAACCAGAAGGATTTCATCCGGCCCGAGCGGCGCGTGATCCGCTTTGCCAGTTTTGGAGTGGGCTCGCTTGGCAAGGCGCAGCCTCCAACCGAGGCCGAGATTGCGGCGCGCTACAAGGCTGACGCTGCGCAATATGCGGCGCAGGAACGTCGCCGGGTAACCCAGGTCGTGGTGCCGACCGAGGCTGCTGCCAAGGCGGTAGCCGCAGAAGTCGCTGGCGGCGTTTCGCTCGAAGCCTCGGCCAGTACCAAGGGCCTTGCCGCGAGCAAGCTGGCGGCACTCACTCGGGAGGAAATGACTACCCAGTTCTCGGCCGCCCTCGCCAATGCGGTCTATGCTGCCCCTCGCGGCGGCCTGGCAGCGCCAGCGCGCACCGGGCTTGGCTGGCACGTTGCCCGCGTCGATGAAATCGACAGCCGCCCAGCGCGCAGCCTTGATCAGGTTCGCGGTGAGATCACGGCGCTGCTGACACAGCAGAAACAGCGCGCGGCAGTGACCCAGGCGCTCGAGGAAATCGAGGCCGAGGTCGATGCCGGTGGCAGCCTTGTCGAGGTAGCCAGGCGCCTGAACGCCCCGGTCTCGACCACCGCGCCGCTGACTGCGGACGGCAGGGTCTATCTCAAGCCTGGCGAGGCAGCTCCGCGGATCCTTGCATCACTGCTGGAAACCGCTTTTGCGATGGATGTCGAAGCGCCGCAGCTGGCCGAGGTTGAGCAGGGCAAGACCTTCGTGGTCTACGATATCACCGAGATTACCGAATCTGCGCCTGCCCCGCTCAAGGAGATCAAGCCCGAGGTCACGGCCGCGCTGGCGTTGAGCAAGGCCTCGGCCCGGGCCAAGGAAGCAGCGCGGCAGGTCCAGGCAGCCATCGCCAAGGGCAAGACCATGGCACAGGCGCTCGCTGCGCTGGGCCGACCCATGCCTCCGGTCCAGAACGTCAGGATGGGCCGCACCCAACTCGTGCAGATGCAGCAGAGCGGGCAAGTGCCGCCACCGATCGCCTTGATGTTCAACATGGCCGAGCGCACCACCAAGGTTCAGTCAGGGCCGAACCGGCTCGCCTGGTTCGTGGTTTCGCTCAAGGATATTGCGCCTGGAACCGTGAAGCCGGGCGATCAGATCGTTACCGCTGCCCGTCAGCAGCTGGGCGGTATGCTCGGCACCGAATACGCGGACGCGCTGGGCCGTGCGATCCGCGATTCGGTCGGCGTCGAGCGCAACCCCGCTGCGGTCAAGGCGGTTCGCGAGCAGCTTGGCGGCGAGAGCTGAACGGCACTTCGGCATGAGCGATTCGCAAGCCAGCATCCGCTCGGCGGCCTTGGCGCAGCTTGCCGGGAGCAATCCCGGGCTTGTCTGGAGACGGCTGATTGCCGACACCGATACTCCGGTCGGGGCGGCACTGCGGCTGTTCGAGCCCGGGCGCGGGGATTTCCTGCTCGAATCGGTCGAGGGCGGCGAAGTGCGAGGGCGTTACAGTCTGCTCGGCCTCGATCCCGATCTGGTGTTCCGCGCCAGCGGCTCCGCATGCGAGATCAATCGCGACTGGCGCTCGAACCGCGCGGCTTTCGCCCCGCTTGCCGGAAACAGCCTCACCGAATTGCGCGCTCTGGTCGATGCCTGCCAGATCGATATGCCGCCCGAATTGCCGCGCGCGCTGGCCTGCCTGGTCGGCTATTTCGGGTATGAGACGATCGGACTCGTCGAAATGCTGCCGCGCGCGCCCGAAAGCGCATTGGGCCTGCCCGACATGCTGTTCGTCCGCCCCGCCGTGATCCTGGTGTTCGACGGACTGTCCGACGAGCTGTTTTGTGTCGCACCGGTCTGGCCCTCGCAGCGCGAGCCTGGCGAAGCTGTCGCCATGGCGGAGGACCGCATCGAACACGTACTGCGCCGCCTGGCCGAGCCTCTGCCTGCCGCTGCTGCTCCAATGACTCTGCCCGAGCCGGAGCGCGAGGCAGCGATGACGCCCGAGGCCTACAAGGCGATGGTGCTCAAGGCCAAGGACTACATCGAGGCAGGCGACATTTTCCAGGTGGTTCTGGCCCAACGCTTCACCTGCAAGTTCGAACTGCCGCCGCTGGCGCTGTATCGGGCGCTGCGGCGAGTGAACCCCTCGCCTTTCCTCTATTTCCTCGACCTGCCGGGCTTTGCCGTGGTTGGCTCCAGCCCGGAAATCCTGGTGCGCGTTCGCGACGGGGAGGTGACGATCCGGCCGATCGCAGGAACCCGCCCGCGCGGGGGCACGCCCGAACAGGACCGCGCCAACGAGGCGAGCCTGCTCGCCGACCCCAAGGAGCGCGCCGAGCATCTGATGTTGCTCGATCTGGGGCGCAACGATGTCGGGCGGGTCGCTGCGGCGGACAGCGTGCGGGTGACCGCCAGCTACACGATCGAACGCTACAGCCATGTCATGCACATCGTCTCTAACGTCGTCGGCAAGCTCGACAGCAGCCGCCACGACGCCATTGACGCGGTCCTTGCCGGCTTCCCGGCAGGCACGGTGAGCGGCGCGCCCAAGGTGCGCGCCTGCCAGATCATTGCCGAGCTCGAGCCGGAGACGCGCGGTGCCTATGCGGGCGGGGTCGGCTATTTCGGGCCGGATGGATCGGTCGATTCGTGCATTGTGCTGCGCACCGCCGTGCTCAAGGACGGCGAGATGCATGTCCAGGCCGGCGCCGGGATCGTCGCCGATTCCGATCCGGACTACGAACATGCCGAGTGCCAGGCCAAGGCCGGGGCATTGTTCGCTGCTGCACGCGAAGCAGTGCGCGTTGCCGGCGAGCCAGGCTTCGGGCAGTGAACGCGCCATGATTCTCGTCATCGACAATTACGACAGCTTCACCTGGAACCTGGTCCATTACCTGATGGAGTTGGGTGCCAAGGTCGATGTCGTGCGCAACGATGCGATTTCGGCGGCGCAAGCGCTGGCGCGCGGAGCGGACGGTTACCTGATCTCGCCTGGCCCCTGCAGCCCCAACGAGGCCGGAATCAGCCTCGACCTCGTTGCCGCCTGTGCCGATGCGGGCGCGCCGTTGCTCGGCGTGTGCCTGGGCCATCAGGCGATTGGTCAGCATTTTGGCGGGACAGTACGGCGCGGCGGGCTGATGCATGGCAAGACCTCGCCGGTCAGCCATGACGGCAGCGGTGTGTTTGCGGGCCTGCCCTCGCCGTTCATCGCGACCCGCTATCACTCGCTCATCGTCGACGACATTCCCGGCACACTGCTGGTCAATGCGACGGCCGACGATGCCCATGTCATGGGCTTTTGCCACGCCAGCCTGCCGATCCACGGCGTCCAGTTCCATCCGGAAAGCATCGCGACCGAGCATGGCCATGCTCTGCTCGCCAATTTCATCCGGGCTTGCGGGCTTGAGCCAAAGACTCGTACGGAGCGCGCGGGATGAGCGGGGACGCGGCGCAGAGCAAGGCACTGTTCGGGCGAATGCTCGACGGAGCGATGTCCGATGGCGAAATCGAGGCGGTATTGGTCGCGCTGGCCGACAAGGGCGAGAGCGCGCAAGACCTTGTCGGCGCGGTATTGGCGATGCGCGAACGCATGGTCCGCGTTGTCGCACCTGCCGCAGCAATCGACGTGTGCGGCACGGGCGGCGATGGCCAGCATAGCCTGAACATCTCGACGGCCGTTGCCATCATTGTTGCCGCATGCGGGGTGCCAGTCGCCAAGCACGGGAATCGGGCTGCCTCAAGCAAGGCAGGCGCTGCCGATACTCTCGAAGCGCTGGGCCTCGATCTCGAGGCGGCAAGCACGCGGGCCGAAGCGACGC
>JBIPOX010000116.1:0-5275 GCA_044378785.1 Novosphingobium sp. | reverse complement strand
CGGCAATTGCCCGTCATCGGCCTTGATGATGGTGCCGGTGACGAAGCGCGAACTGGGTGAGACCAGGAACAGCAGCGTCGAATCCAGGTCGTCGGGATAGCCCAGCCGCGCGCGCGGGAAGGCCTTGATGAAATCCTCGCCGCGCCGGTCGATCATGCCCTGCACCATTTCCGAGGCGATGGTGCCTGGCGCGATGCAATTGACATTGATGTGATAGGCCGCCCATTCCTTGGCGAGCACCTCGGTCATCCGCACCATGGCGCTCTTGGTCACCGAATAGAGCGATCCGGCGACGGTGCCGGTGTACATGAATGCCCCGATCGAGGCGATGTTGACGATCCAGCCCGCTTCGGCCTTGCGGGCAATGGCACGCCTGGCGAATTCGGCCGAGAGCACCCAGGGACCGCGGAAATTGGTGTCGATGCCGGCATCGATCTGTTCGAGCGACATGCGCGAGGCCCAGCCTGCGGCATTGACCCCGGCATTGTTGACGAGGATGTCGACCGGGCCAAGCTCGGCCTCGATCCGGTCGAAAGTGGGCAGGGCCTTGCTCACGTCCGACACGTCGAGCTCGACCGGCAGCACTGTGCCGCCGAAGCCCTCGATCAGCCTGGCAAGTTCCTCCAGCCGATCCGTGCGGCGCGCGGCAATCGCCACTTTCGCGCCGCAGGCGGCGAGCACCTGCCCGAAGCGCCAACCGAGGCCCGACGACGCGCCGGTGACCAGCGCGACGCGCCCGGTCAGGTCGGTGTCCATCTTGACCGGGGGATCGATTGCCAATGTCATCTGCCTATTTGCCTTTCCATTGCGGTGTACGTTTCTCGGCGCGCGCCCGCACCGCCTCGCGGAAATCCTCGCTGCGGCCAACCAGCAATTGCTGGCGGTTCTCGATCGCCATTGCATGTTCAAGGCTAGGCGAATCGATCGCCATGTTGAGCCCTTCCTTGGTCAACAGCAGGCCCATCGGCGTGGTTGCCAGCATGTCGTCGATGTAGCCTTGCGCTGCCGTTTCGAGCTGGTCGTCGGGCACCACCTGCGACACCAGCCCAACCGCCAGCGCACGCCGCGCATCGATGAAGCGGCCAGTCAGCATCAGCTCGGAGGCGACCGAGACGCCGACCAGGCGCGGCAGGAAATAGCTCGTGCCCATGTCGCAAGCCGACAGGCCGATGCGGATGAAAGCAGCGTTCATTCGTGCGCTTTCGCCCGCCAGGCGAATGTCGGAAGCCAGCGCGAAGGCAAAGCCGCCGCCTGCCGCCGCGCCATGGATCAGGGCTATGATCGGTTGCGGGCAGCGCCGCATCTTCATGTAGATTTCGGACATGGTGCCTTGCTGGGCAAGGCCGCGCCCGAAGGGCGGATCGGCAATCCCCTGCTGGTGTTCCTTGAGGTCCATCCCCGCGCAAAAACCCTTGCCCGCGCCGCGCAGCACGACGACCCGCACCTCGCGCTCCTCGCACAGCGCACCGAAATAGTGCGACAGTTCGGCGGTCATCACGGTGTCGATGGCGTTGAGGCGGTCGGGCCGGTCGAGCGTCACCCATTCGGCCGCGCCGCGTCGTTCGATGGCGATGGTCTGGTATTGCATGGCTTCTCCCGAGGCCCGCTATTGCGTGCCGGGGCGGTCGAGTCCATGACCGTTTGCCCTGCTTGCCCAAATCGTGCCTTGATCTTGCACCAATGGCGGACGATTCCCAATTCTGCTATCGCACCCGCGATGCCACAGGATCGAAACCAAGTGACCCAGACCCTTGCCGACGAGAGCCAGCTGCCATTCTGGAAGCGCTCGCACTATCTTGACCGGATGACGCTGGGCCAGCTCGTCGCGGCCTATTTCCAGCACTACACGATCGTCGTCTACCTGCTAGTCGCTGCGGCTTGCGTTGTCGGCTGGGCGCTATGGCCCGCTGGCCTGTGGCAGACGGCGAGCGCGATCGGCGTGGCGCTGGTGATCTATCCGCTGGTCTGGCACCTGCTCCACCAATATGTCCTGCACGGCCAATGGATGTACCGGATCAAGTGGTTGTCGCCGACCTGGAAGCGGATCCATTACGACCATCATCAGGATCCCAACCACCTCGAGGTGCTGTTCGGCGCGCTGCACACCACCTTGCCGACGATTGCGATCGCCACGCTGCCGATTGGCTGGGCGATTGGCGGGCCGGGCGGCGCGCTTGCTGCGCTGGCGACCGGCGTTCTGACCACCTGCTATTACGAGTTCATGCACTGCATCCAGCACCTCTCGTTCAAGCCGAAGTGGAAATGGGTGCAGTTCATGAAGCAGCGCCACAACGAGCATCACTACTTCGACGAGGACGGCAACTACGGCATCACCAATTATGCCTTCGACCGTCTGCTGGGCACCTATTACGAGAAGAAGGACCGGCCCGAGCGCAGCCCTACCGTCTTCAACCTGGGCTATACCGAAGCGGTCGCTCTCGACTATCCGTGGGTGAAGGAGCTTTCCGGCGGCATTGCCAGCGGCCATCCTCGCCGCCGCGTTATCGACGGGAGCTGACCAGCCGAGAGGTCGGACCGCGGGAGGGGGATTGCGAGGTGTCAGACAAGCGCAAGGGCACGATCAGCCCGGTCGAGGGCAAGCGCGATCTGGGCGCCTTCGTCGACCTGGCCTATCGGCTCAACGCAGGCGATCCCAACTGGGTGCCCAACCTGCGATCCGAAGAGATCGAGAAATTCACGCCCGGCGGCAATCCGTTCTTTGCTCATGCCCGCCACCAGTATTTCCTGGCTCGCCGGGACGGTACCGTAGTGGGCCGGATTTCCGCCCATATCGACGAGCTGGCGCTCACCCAGCCGCCCGAACAGGGCATGGGGCCGGGCACTGGCATGTGGGGGGCGCTCGAGGCCGAGGACGCGGAGATCGCCGCTGCCCTGATCGCTACCGCGGAAGACTGGCTGCGCCAGCAGGGCATGACCCGGGTGCTCGCGCCGATGAACCTCTCGGTCTGGGAGGAGCCCGGCTTGCAGACTGTGGGCTTCGATCACCCGCCGATGGTGATGATGGCGCACCACAATCCGCGCTACCAGGGCTGGATCGAGGCGCAGGGATATGACCGGATCAAGACCCTGCGGACTTATGACCTGCAATTCCGCGAGCCGTTCGGTGCCCTGGTCGATCGCATTGTCGCGTCGGGCGAGCGCAACCCGCGCATTCGCATTCGCGACGTCGTGCTGAAGAACTTCGCGGCCGAAGCCGCGCTGATCTGCGACATTCTCAACGATGCATGGTCGGATAACTGGGGCTTCGTGCCGTTCACGCCCGAGGAAATCGCTCATACCGGCAAGAAACTGAAGCCGCTGGTTCACCCCGACCTGATCCGCATCGCCGAACTGGATGGCGAGCCGGTCGCCTTCATGATGACCCTGCCCGATCTCAATGCTCCCTTGCTGCGCATCAATCGCCGCAACGGAAGGCCCTCGCTGCTTGGCTTGCTGCGCCTGCTGAAGTGGCTGCGCAAGCCGCGCCCGGCCGACATGCGGGTACCGCTGATGGGCGTGCGAAAGCATCTGCAATCGAGCCGGATGGCGAGCCAGCTTGCTTTCATGATGATCGAGACGATCCGTCAGGCAGCGATCCATCGGTACGATGGGCACCGCGCCGAGATCGGATGGATTCTCGAAGACAATCAGGGGATGGTTGCGATCGCCGATGCGATCGGCAGCAAGGTCAACCGCGAGTACGCGATCTACGCCAGGGCACTGTGACAGCGCGCGATCATTCCGGTGTCGGCGCGGCTGGCTCGGTGGTTGCGACCGGTGTGGGGGAAGCCGGAGCCGGAGCCGGTGATGCCCCGCCGACCTGTGGCTGGATCGACTGAGGGCCAGTGCCGGCCTCGTTCTCGTCCACCTCGATCTTGGCCGGGGGTGGCTCGGAGGTGAGCGTGTCGTAAGCGATCATGTCGTCGCTGATCGTGCCTTCAAGCACCTGGTTGCTCTTGGCTGCGCCCTCGCTGTCGTCTGCACCTGACCCGCAGCCAGCCAGCGCGAGCGCGGCGAGCGGGGCAGCGAGCAGGGTCAAAGAGCGCATCAATTGGCCTCCTCGGCGGGGCAGGGTTGATTCAGCCGCGCCAGGAACGCATCGGCGCGCGCCAGCAGGGCCTCGTCCCATTGCGCGATGGAAACCTGCTTGCCAAGCCTCTCGAGGCTGGTGACGCCGTATTCGGCAATGCCGCAAGGCACGATTCCGGAAAAATGCGAAAGATCGGGAGTAACGTTTACCGCTAGCCCATGCATCGTTACCCAGCGCCTGATCCGCACACCGATCGCGCCGATCTTGGCTTCGGAGCCGTCGATGTCGCGCGTCCAGATGCCGATCCGCCCCTCGCTGCGAAAAGCTTCGACCCCGAAGTCAGCAAGCGTGTCGATCACCCAGCCTTCGAGTGCATGGACATAGCCGCGCACATCGCGCGCGCGGTTCGCCAGATTGACCAGCACATAGGCCACGCGCTGGCCCGGCCCGTGATAGGTGTGGCGTCCGCCGCGACCTGCCCGCACCACTTCGAAGCGCGGGTCGAGCACTTCGCTGTCCTGCGCGCTGGTCCCTGCGGTGTAGATTGGCGGATGTTCGAGCAGCCAGATCAGCTCGTCTGCCTCGCCTGCCGCAATCGCGTCATTGCGGCGCGTCATTTCTTCGAGGGCGGCGTGATAATCGACCAGCCGGGTCTCGATTCGGCGTTCAATCTGCGGACTGGCATCCATGATGCGTTGCGTGGCGGCATTGGCTGCGGTTATCAAGGGCCAAGGGAGAACCGGCATGAAGTTCGACAGCAATCTGGCATGGAAGAACGGAACAGGCGCGATTCTCGCCAACCGCGAGGTCGTGCTGGCGTTAGCAGGCGTTTTCTTCCTGCTTCCGGGGCTGGTGTCCGCGCTGTTGTTTCCCGCGCCCGCCCAGATTGCCGGGATGGAAGGCGAAGCGGCGATGGCCGCGATGAGCGAATACTATGTCTCGATTGCGCCGTTCCTGGTGCCGATGATCCTGTTTCAAGCGGTAGGCACGCTTGCGCTGCTTGCCTTGCTGACCGATCGCACCCTGCCCACGGTTGGCGAAGCGATAGGCATGGGCGTGAGGGGGATCGTGCCCTACATGCTTGCCCAGCTGGCGCTCGGGCTAGGCGTTGGCCTGATCGGCGGGCTGGTCCTGGCGATCGGAACCGCGACCGGCATTGCGGCGCTGGCGGTGCTTGGCGTCGGCGCGGTGCTGATCCTGTTTATCTACACAGCGATCAGGACTTCGCTGGTCGCGCCGGTTGTC
>JBIPOX010000115.1:0-5279 GCA_044378785.1 Novosphingobium sp. | reverse complement strand
CGAAATCACCAGCCCTGCAATCACCACCAGCCATGCCCCGACCAGCAGGGGATTGGAGAAAACCGCGAGGTCAGTGACGAAAGCCAGATACATCGGCAGGAAGGCGAGCCCGGCACCAACCGGCGCCGGAACCCCGGTCAGGAAGCCAGCCTCCTTGCGCGGCTCATCGGGCAGGTCGATGCGGGCATTGAATCGCGCCAGGCGCATGGCCATGCACACCGCGAAAGCAAGCGCCGCGAACCAGCCGAAGCGAGGCACGTCCTGCAGCGACCACATGAACAGGACCAGCGCCGGAGCTACCCCGAACGAGACATTGTCGGCAAGGCTGTCTAGCTCGGCGCCAAAGCGCGACTGCGCCTTGAGCAGCCGGGCGATGCGCCCGTCGATCCCGTCGAGCACGCCAGCAAATACAACCGCCGCCACTGCCATCCGAAAATCGCCGGTAATCGCAAAGCGGATGCCGGTGAGCCCGGCGCACAGAGCCGCAGCGGTAATCGCATTTGGCACCATGGCGCGCAGCGTCAGTCCCTTGGGCACACGCCTTGCGAACCGTCGCGCCGGTTGCTCGTCGCTCACCGGGCCACGCCCATCATTGCGATACGCCCTCGATCGTTTCGTCGAGCCCGATCTGCGCGAGCACGGTCTCGCCCGCGACCACTCGCTGGCCCATCAGGACCCGCGAGGCCGCGCCCTGCGGGAGGTAGACATCGACCCGGCTGCCAAACCGGATCAGACCGACCCGCTGCCCGGCGGCGACAATGTCACCCGGTTTGACGAACGGCACGATCCGGCGCGCTACCAGTCCGGCGATCTGCGTAAAGCATATCGCCAGGCCATCGCCGCGTTCGATCAACAGATGCTGACGCTCGTTTTCCTCGCTCGCCTTGTCGAGATCGGCGTTCACGAACTTGCCGGGAATGTAGATGAGCTTGCGCACCGTCCCGCTGATCGGAGAGCGGTTGATGTGAACATCGAACACGCTCATGAAGATCGAGACCCGGGTCAGCGGCTCAGTGCCGAGCACTGGCGCGCCGCTGCCATCGTCGAAGGTCAGCTCGCGCGGCGGCGGCACTTGCTGGATCAGGGTCACCAGTCCGTCAGCCGGAGCAACGATAAAGCGATCGTCGCGCGGCGTCGTGCGCCTGGGATCGCGAAAGAAGGCGGCGATGCAGATCGTCAGCAGGCCGAGCGGCCAGGCCAGCGTCTCCCAGGTCATGAGGGCACAGACCAGACAGGCTACCGCGCTGATCGCGACGAACAGGCGGGCTTCGGGATGGATTGCAGGCCAGGACCATGCGGCCTCGCCGCGTCCCTTGTTGTCGAGGATTTCACCGGGCATGCAAGTGCTTTAGGGTCTGCGCGGCCATCCCGCAATGGCGCGCTGCATTGCGGCAATTGCCCGTCCGGCAAACCTCGCGACCCAGATTGCTGTCACCACGCCAGCTTGAGCCCCGGGCAGTCCCAATCGACATGGAGGATTTCGCCCGATTTCAACGTAGTGACATAGGCGCTGCGCATGTCCGGTCCGCCAAAACAGATGTTGCTGGGCCAGCCGGGCGGCATCATGATCCGCTCCGCTTGATGTTCCCCGACGCGAAGGATCAGGTCGAGCGCCGGGCAGGCGACGCAGACCCGCCCGTCTGCCTGAACCGCGAGCGAATCCATCGAATAGGCGGGATCGTGAAACAGCGCGCTACGCGCCTGCGTATCGATTCTGCCTGGCCCGGTCACCGGATACTGCCAGATCCGCCCGGCGGCGGTTTCCGCGACGTATAGCGTCTTGCCATCGGGTGAGAGGCCGATCCCGTTCGGCCGCTCGACCTCGGCATCGAGCAACCGGATTGCCGATCCGTCGGCCAGAGCATAGTGGATCGCACCGCGCAGCGGCGCGGGATCGCGAAGATTGCCGTAATCGGTGAAGTAGAACCCGCCCGCGCTGTCGAACACGAGATCGTTGGGGGCAGACAAGGCCCGGCCCTGACAACTGTCGTAGAGCGTGGCGAACGCGCCGCTTGCCGGATCGAGGCGCTGGATGCAGCCTGCCGACGGCGGATCGAGCAGGTTGGCAAGCCCCTGGCTCAGCGCCTCGACATCGCGCGCGCTTATCCCGCCATTGTTGCAGACATAGACCTGCCCGTCGGGGCCAAGTGCAGCGCCATTGGTGCCGCCGCCCACGGTCATGCTGCCAAGCAATGCGCCGCTATCGGGATCGACGATGACCAGCCTGCCCGCCGGGCCGTCGCAGGCAATCAGCCGCCCGTCCGAAAGCAGGGCTGGACCCTCGCCTGCCTGCAAGCCGCTCGACAAGGTCCGCGCCGCCAATATCGGCCCATCTCGCACCGTCACCCGCGCTCTCCCTCGATCCCGCAGCAGGCAGTTTGCCACCGCCGAGCACGCCAGGCCAGAGCCGAACTTGCCAAATCGCGCTGCGAGGGCGATGGCCAGGCGACGCGGATATCCGGGGGAGCGCTGCGATGGACCTGCACTATCTGAGCCTGCTCGAGGTTTCCGGGCGTATTCGCCGCGGCGAGCTTACCTCGCTGGCCGTCACCGAGGCGCTGCTTGCCCGGATCGAGCGTCACGATCCCGCGCTCAATGCGGTGCTGATGACCCTCACCGATCAGGCGCTCGAAGCAGCCGAGCAGGCCGACCGCGAGATTGCCGCCGGGTTCTGGCGTGGGCATCTCCACGGGGTTCCGCTCGGCATCAAGGACCTGCACTGGACCAGGGGCCTGCCCACCACGGGCGGCATGGAGGTGCTGCGCGAATTTCGCCCCGACGAGGACGCGACCGTGGTGCGGCGGCTGAAACGCGGAGGCGCAGTGATCCTGGCCAAGCTGCACATGACCGAAGCGGCGATGCTCGATCACCATCCGGCCTTCGCCCGCCCAGCCAATCCGTGGAGCCGCGACCACTGGACCGGCGTATCCTCAAGCGGCTCGGGCGTCGCGACCGCGGCCGGGTTCTGCTATGGCGCGACCGGCACCGATACCGGCGGCTCGATCCGCATGCCCAGCGCAGCCAACAACCTCACCGGGATCAAGCCGACATGGGGCCGGGTCAGCCGCCATGGCCTGATCCACCTTGCCGAAAGCCTTGACCATATCGGCCCGATGGCGCGCTCTGCGCTCGATGCAGCGGCGATTTTGCAGGTGCTGGCTGGCCGCGATCCGCGCGATCCCACCGCGCTAGACGCGCCAGTGCCGGACTACCTCACCCAATGCGGCCTGGACATCTCGGGCCTGACCATCGGCATCGACCGCGCCTATGCGACCGGTGGCATCGATGACGAAATCGGCGCGACCATCGACAAGGCGCTGACCGTGTTCGCCGATCTCGGCGCGCAGGTCCGCGAGGTGCGAGTGCCGTGGACCGACGACGACGTTGCCGCCGCATCGGCATTCTTCGTCGCCGAGGCGGCTGCTGCCCATGCCGAGACCTTCCCGCGCCTTGCCGACCGCTATGGCCCGCGCACCCGCGCCCGGTTCGAGAGCTACCCCTTGCACGATGGCGTCATGGTCGCGCGCGGCTATCAGGCGCGGGATCGGCTCAAGGGCATGATGCGCTCGGTGATGCACGAAGCCGACCTGCTGCTGCTGCCCGGCCTTGGTGCCCTGCTGCCGACCTGGGACGAGATCGACACGCTGTTCGACGATCTGGAGGGGACAAGGAAAGTGCTGCTGCGGTTCAATTCCCCGTTCAACCTGACCGGTGTGCCGACAATCAGCTTTCCCGGCGGCTTTTCGAAGCGAGGGCTGCCAATTGGGCTGCAACTGGCCGGGCGCGAGCTGGCCGAGCCGATGCTGATCCGCGCTGCGTCCGCGTTCCAGTCAGTCACCGATTACCACACCCGCCACCCAGCAATGGATTAGCCGGGCACCCGATCAGGCCAGCGCAAAGCCCTCGTATCCCGCCGCCGCGATCTCCTCGCAGCGCGCCGCATAGGTCGCGTAGCCACCGACATAGGCCATGAACATGCGCGGCTTGCCGGCGATGTTGTCGCCATTGTACCACGAGTTGGCGAGCGGATAGAGGGTGCCGTCAGCGACGCGGCGCACTTCCTGCACCCACTGTTCCTGCGCCTCGGGAGTCGCCTCGACCCGTTCGAGGCCGTTATCGCGCATGTGGCACAGCAGCGCGGCGATCCAGTCAACATGCTGCTCGATCGCCGCGATCATGTTTGCCAGCACCGATGGGCTGCCCGGCCCGGTCACCGTGAACAGGTTGGGAAAGCCCGCAACCATCAGGCCCAGGCAGGTGCGCGGCCCATCGGCCCAGGCCTCGACCAGCGCCACGCCGCCAGACCCACGCACCTGCATCGCCTTGAGCGGCCCGGTCATCGCGTCGAACCCGGTTGCGAACACGATCACGTCAAGCCCATGCTCCTTGCCGTCACTTGTCCGGATGCCAGAGGCCGTGACTCGCTCGATCGGCGTCTGCTTGAGGTCGACAAGCGTGACATTGGCGCGGTTGAACGTGGCGTAATAGTCGGTGTCGAGGCAAATGCGCTTGGTCGCGATAGGATGATCGCGCGGGGTCAGGGAATCGGCCACCTGCGGATCCTTGACGATTTCGCGGATCTTGCGGCGCACGAATTCGGCGGCCTGTTCGTTGGAGGCCGGATTGGTCAGGCTGTCAGCGAACAGGAGCGGGACGCCGCCCGCACCGCCACGCCGCCATTTGTCCTCGTAAGCGGCCTCGCGCTCCGCGTCGCTCAGGTCAAAAGCGGAATCGGCGATAGTCTGCTTCACCGAGGCCGCCTTGTTCTGCAGGATGGTGCGGCGATGGCCGAGGTAGTCGGCGCGGATCGCCGCTTCGTAGTCGGGATCGATCGGCCGATTGACGGCAGGCAGGGTGAAATTGGCGGTGCGCTGGAACACGGTGAGATGCGCGGCCTCCTGTGCGATCAGCGGGATCGACTGGATGCCCGAGGAACCCGTTCCGATCACTGCAACCCGCTTTCCGGCAAGGTCATAGCCCTGCTTGGGCCAGGCCTGGGTGAAAAGCTGATCGCCGGCAAAGCTGTCGAGCCCGGCAATATCGGGCCGGTTGGGCAGCGACAGGCAACCGGTCGCCGCAATCACGAAGCGGGCGGTTAGGGTATCGCCGCGATCGGTCCGCACTGTCCAGACGCCCCGGGCCTCATCCCAATCGCAGCCAGTGACGCGGGTCTCGAAGCTGATGTCGCGGCGCAACTCGAACCGGTCGGCGACATGGCGGGCATAGTCGAGCACTTCGGGCTGGGTGGCAAAGCGCTCGCTCCACTTCCAGTCGTGGAG
>JBIPOX010000114.1:0-5282 GCA_044378785.1 Novosphingobium sp. | reverse complement strand
CATCGGGCGCCATCGCGCCGATGATTGCCGGGACATTGCCGGTCGAGAATGTCTCGAAGAAGCGCGCGACGAGCGCCTTGTTTGCTGCGGTATCGGTATCAGTCCCAGTATCAGTCATCGCTTTCCTCCCGGATTGGAATGCGGCCTGTGAGCGTCAGTCCAAAACCTTCAAGCGCCGCCATCTTGCGCGTGCTCGAGGTCAACAGGGTCATTTCTCCGACGCCGATATCCTTCAGTATCTGCGCACCAATACCATAGTCTCTCTCGCTGGCTCGCTGGGCATATTCGGTTCGACCGCCTGCCACCCGGCGCGAGATCGAACTGCGGTCGGGATCCTGCACGAACACCGCCACCGCTGGCCCGTCATGCGCCGCGAGCTGCCGCAAGGCAGCCGGAACATAATCGGGATGCGCGTTGCGATAACCTAGCAGGTCAGCCGTCAGGTCGAACTGATGGACCCGCACCAGCGTATTCGATCCCGGCTTCACAATTCCGCGCACCAGCGCAACGTGTTCGCCCTGATCCACCAGATCACGATAGACCTTGATGGTAAAGTCGCTCCCGTAGTGGCTATCGAACGAGCCACTCGAGACACATTCGATCATCTTTTCAGAACGTCGACGCCACTGGATCAGGTCTGCGATCGTTCCGATCTTCATGCCATGCAGCGCGGCAAAGTAGATGAGATCGGGCAACCGGGCCATGGTCCCGTCATCCTTGATCACTTCGCAAATCACGCCAGCCGGAAACAGACCGGCCATGCGGCAGATATCGACTGCCGCCTCGGTATGCCCGGCGCGGACCAGCACGCCGCCATCCCGCGCCGTGAGAGGAAAAACATGGCCGGGGCTGACGATATCGTCGGGCCCGAATTGCGAGTTGATCGCCACCGAAATGGTCCGCGCCCGGTCGAATACTGAGATGCCGGTCGTGACCCCCTCGCGCGCTTCAATCGAGACGGTAAAGGCCGTGCCATGCCCGGAACGATTGTCTTCGGACATCGGCGCCAGTTCGAGCTGGCGGGCGCGCTCTGTTGTAATTGCCAGGCAGATCAGGCCGCGCGCATGGGTTGCCATCATATTGATGCGTTCAGGTGTCGCGAACTGCGCCGGGACGATGATATCGCCCTCATTCTCACGATCATCGGCATCGACAAGAATGAAGGGCCTGCCGTTGCGCGCTTCGTCGATGATCTCCTCGATGGGCGAGAGACCGGTCATGCCATTCACCGCCCCGACCAAACCGGCTTGCGACACTCGGCGGAGGCAGCATTGCGCTCGCGGGCATCATCGCTTGCCGCATATTGCTCTATTTCCTCGAACCGGCTCATCAAGGCCACTTCCAGCGGATGGCCAAGCCTGCCGAGCGCCGCCGCCTTGGCGGCATAGTTGGCGCGCGGGGCGCATTTGGTGATCTTGCCTGCCCATTTCTCTGCGGCACTGGCAAGGCCTTCGTAAGGCACGACTTCGTTGACCAGCCCGTATTGCGCGGCCGCAGCGGCGTCGATGCGCTCGCCGGTCAGGATCATGGCCATGGCGATATGGTGCGGCAATTGGCGGATCGCGCGGTGGACCACCCCGCATTCGCCGATGATGCCGTGGCGGGTTTCGGGCAAGCCGAACTGCGCCGTATCGGCAGCAACGATGATGTCGGCGCACATCGCCAGTTCTAGCCCGCCGCCAACGCAGAATCCTTGCACGGCAGCGATCAGCGGCTTCTTCAGTGTCACGAGCGGCCCGCCAATCCCTGTCAGCCCGCCAGCCAAGGCCATGCGGGTCTTGCGCTCAGGACCTTCCGACACATCCGCGCCGATGCAGAACGACTTCTCGCCCTCGGCGGAGATGATCGCGCACCAGATATCGGGATCAGCGTTGATTGTGGCCCAGGCGTCAAACAGCAGATCGTCCATCTCGCCGGTTATGGCATTGAGCCCCTGCGGCCGGTTGAGGAGGACGCGGGCAATATTGCCGTCCTTGGTGAATTCGACGTCTGCCATGTGTCAGTTCCCGGAGTGTTTGGAATAGGGCTTGAGCGGGGTCGTCGGCGCAGAACGGTATTCCGCAATCAGTGCCTTGAGTCCTATTTCATCGCCGCGCTGTTTGACGGCATGTACCGCAGGCGACTGGTGGAGCAGTGCGTCCATGTCCGCGACATGGGCGGCGGCAGCGCGGAAGCCTTGCGCTTCGGCAGCCCGGTTGATCGAATGCTTCTTGATCCGCAGCACTTCAGGCGGGGTCAGCGCGATACGCGCGGCGAGCCCTTCGACCGACTTGATCAGATCGGCGGCAGGCACGCAGTGATTGGCCCAGCCCCATTCGACTGCCGTTGGCCCATCGATGGAATTGCCCGGAACGAAGGCCAGCTCTTTTGCCCGCTTGGGGCCTACAAGAGTGGACCACACTGGCGCCAGATAGCCGCCGCCGATGGGAATGGTCGGCTCGCCGATCCGCGCATCGTCGGCCACCACGGTGATATCGGCAAATACGCACATCTGCGTCGCCCCGGCCAGGCAGTATCCATGAACGGCCGCGATGACCGGCTTGGGATGGTCCCAGATCGCAATCCAGCGATCGAGGTTGCGCTGCAATCGTGCGCGGTCGGCAACCGGATCGACTGCTGTGCCGCCGATTTTTCCGACCTGGTCGAGATCGAAGCCCGAGCAGAACCCCTTGCCTTCGCCGCGAATGCCGATCACCGGCGCGCCTTCGCCCTTGAGCAGTTCGAGCGCGGCGGAAAATTCGTCGAGCATGGCGTTCGACATGGCATTGGCGCGGTCGGGGCGGTTGAGCACGATCCAGTCGATAGTGTCGCCCCGGTCAATGCGGATTTGCTCGAAATTCATGTGCTTGGCCTATTCGGCACGCCCGATCGGGTTGGATGCCTTGACGTGGTAATCCGTGGTCATCGTCGTCTTCAGGATGCGGGTCTTGAACTTCCACTTGCCGCCCTGCTTGACGACAACATCGTGGTATTGGCCATAGAGAATGCCATCGGGACGATCTTTGGTGTAACGGTGGATGGCCAGCACGACTGCACGGACAGTGGCTTCGGTATCGCTCACCCAGTCGATCACGACGCCCGAAACATGGTGCGAGGTGCCCTTGAAGAAGGTGCCGATGCCGTCGAGCGTCAGCTTATAGGCTTCAATACCAGTCGCCCCGAAATTCGGCGCATAGCTAACCTCGCAATCGTCGACGAACATCTCGATCATCTTTTCGGGCTGATTCATATCGAGATAATAGGCGTAGTCGTGAACAATGCGTTCGATCGCCTTTTCCTCGACCAGCTTTTCAGCGGCACTCATGGCATTTCCGGTCATTGTCGATCCTGTATCTGATGGTTCAGGTATGAATGGCGAGGGCCGCAGGTGCATCCAGAGCGACTCGCGCCCTGCATGCCCTGCTGATCCTCGTTTCAAGCAATCGCTGCCTAGAACTCGACCTTCACCTCAGCTCCAAACGTGCGCGGTTCGCCGGGATACCAGGTGTTGACGCCGTTTGAGGCACCAAGTGCATAGCCCGAGATGTGGTAGACTTCCTTGGTCAGGTTGCGGACATAGAGAGCCGCCGAGACATTCGACTCCATGATGTCCTTCCAGCTCAGCCGTGCGCCGAGGGTCGAATAGCCCTCGAGATCGGTGCCCGGCGTGGATGTGCCGTTGGTGCTGGAGAAAAAGGTCCCCGACTGGCCATAATAATCGACCCGCAGGTTCACCTCGCCCATGTCTTCAGGCACCGGAACCTTGAAGGTCGCGAACACCGATCCGGCCCATTCGGGGCTGTCGGAATAGGTATCGACCGGCAGGTTGCCGACGAAGGGGATGGGAACCTGGGTCTTGGTGTACTTCGCGTCGGTGTAGGCAAGGTTGAAGCCCACCTCCAACCACTCGGCCAGCCCGAAGTTGCCGTCCACCTCGATACCCTTGGTCACGGCCTTGGGCACGTTGACCGTAAAGCCGGCAGGAGCGCCACCGATGATCGCATAGAGCGCGCGCTGGGCGTTCTTCACGTTGACCTTGTAGGCGGCAATGTTGAACTGCGCGGGCATGTCGCCCAGGTTGCCGTTGAACTTGTAGCCGATTTCGAAGTCGTGGACCTTCTCGTTCTTGAACGAGTTCGCGGGGCTGCCTGTCAGCGGATCGGTGAAAGGCGCGACCGTGCCGTTGAGGTTACCGGACCGGAAGCTGCCGCGCTGAGAGAAGTATACCATGTTGTCGGCGTCGATCTGGTATTGCAGGCTGACGGTCCATGCCGGCGCCTTGAACTTGCGCTTCTGCACGGCAGCGGCGGAAGCAGGATCGACACCGAACACATTGCCCGGCTCCTGCCGGAGGGTAACGTCGACCCAGGTATACCGTCCGCCCAGCGTGGCGGTCAGGCCGTCGGTGATCTTGTAGCTGGCCTGCGCGAACACGGCCTTCGATTCTTCCTTGTTGCTGTAGGCATAGGAAATGTCCGCAATTCCGGTCGGTGGTATGATATCGGCGCCGATGTTGATCGGGATGATTTCAAAGCGATCCGACTGCGAATAGAATGCGCCGACGGTATAGTTCAGCCTGCCATCGGACGACTCGCCCTGGAGCTGCAATTCGTTGCTCCAAATCTCCGATTTGAACGTCTGTCCGCCAGGAGTGCCGGTTGCGTTGATCCCGACGAGCTTGAACAGCCACAGACTGCCGAACGGGCCGGCAGCAAGATTGCCTGGAGTGTTCGCCCTGCCGTCCATGTAGGAGAAGATATTCTTGACCAAGATCTGATCGCTGAGATCGAATTCGGTGGTGTTCGACAGGAAGTAACTACGCGCGTCATGCGGCAGATCGTACTGCACCCAGGTCTTGTAAGGGTTCTGGTGCGACCAGAGGGTATATCCCTCGACGCCGCCCGGGAAGAAGCCGGGCGCGGCAGGCCCGTTGTTCGCGCAGTATAGCGCGCAGAGCGTGGCGCTCCACGGTGAGCCCGTGTTGTTGAAGATCTTGGACAGCCCGTCGCTGGCGAACTGCGCGGTCGGGTTGGCGGGATCGGGCACGGAGTAGTAATTCTTGATATTGCCCGCACCTTCAGTGCCCTTGACGCGGTCATACTGGAACACCGTGGTGTTCCTGAACACTTCGCCCGGAGTGAGCCGAACCGTGAGACGACCGGACCGGCTGTTCTTGTCGCCGAAAGTGTTGCCGGTTGCCACGTTGGTCACATAGCCATCGCCGCTGGTAGCATCGAACGCGACGCGAACCGCCAGCGTATCCTCGATCAGTGGCAGATCGATGGCACCCTGGACCTGGATAG